>FR901776.1 GCA_000437675.1 Prevotella sp. CAG:891 | reverse complement strand
GCAACTGACTCTTAATCAGTGGGTCCAGGGTTCGAACCCCTGAGAGTGTACTTCAACTATGTTCTATGTAATTTTGCTACATAATGCACTCTTAGCTCAGTTGGTAGAGCAACTGACTCTTAATCAGTGGGTCCAGGGTTCGAATCCCTGAGAGTGTACCAACGCTTTCCGTTATACATAGACACGCACTCTTAGCTCAGTTGGTAGAGCAACTGACTCTTAATCAGTGGGTCCAGGGTTCGAATCCCTGAGAGTGTACGAATTACTTAAATTAAATGCTAAGCACTCTTAGCTCAGTTGGTAGAGCAACTGACTCTTAATCAGTGGGTCCAGGGTTCGAATCCCTGAGAGTGTACTTACCAATTTTATTAAAGAGATCAGACTACAAAGTTTGGTTTCTTTTTGCATATATACTCATAAGTTCATAACTTCTTACGCCTTCAACTTCTTAAACAGAGCGTATTACATGCAATTTGCATTGTATTTAAACAAATAGGATTTAACTTATGGAAGCATCCGCTATATATACTCCTAAAGTTACATTTTCAATAGTTGTTTACAAACAAACTGTTGAAGAATTGTCGGCGACAATTCAGTCAGTATTACAATATAACTTACCAAAAGTAATTTATATTGTTGACAACTCACCACAAGACACTGCAAGTCAACTTACCCAAATTAGCGATTGTATTATCTACCACCACATTCCGCAGAATGTAGGATTCGGCAAAGCACACAACTGGGCTATAGAAGAGGCTATAAAAAACGGAAGCCAGTTCCATTTCATTGTAAATCCTGACATCTATTTCAAGGAAGACATTGTTTCACCCATGTTAACCTACATGGAGAGCCACCCCGATGTGGGACTCATGATGCCCCGCATCCTCCACCCCAACGGAAAAACACAATTCCTACCCAAACTCATACCCTCGCCCAAAATGCTCATCCAACGAAGACTGAGGTCGGTTTTCCGCACCCAACATGAAAAATGGATGAAGAAATTCGAAATGCGCTCCATGCGCGATGACCAGGTTTACGAGGTTGGACACATTTCGGGCTGTTTCTCGCTCTTTCGAACAGAAGCTTTGAAACGCTGTGGCACATACGACGAACGATTTTTCATGTATTTTGAAGATACAGACCTTTCGCGCAGAATACACCAACATTACAAAACCATTTATTTCCCCTTTGTCAGTGTTTACCACTTATATGGGAACGCAGCCAGTAAAAGTTGGCGCATGTTCACCATCTTCATCTACTCACTCTGTCAGTATTTCAACAAGTGGGGATGGTTTTTCGACAAAGAGCGGAATCAATGCAATGCTAAATTCTTAAAACAACTCGACAACTAAGTCGATACTTCATACAATAAAGCAGGCGTTCAAACTTTCATTTTTTGAACGCCTGTTTCTTTTTTTTACGGGTAAACAGAACTATAGTAAAGCAAATAGAAATACCTGCTTCATTACACCCCCCGACTTATTTAGGCCCACCGACTGAGGATTTATCCTTCAAAGTTTCGCTATGCCGCTTGCGCACCGGACGATCTTTCGACAGCAGAATGCTTACACCGCCCGACACGGCTAAAAGCATGGGATAATATAAATGCGGAATAATAGACAGCGGACTCACCATGGCCAACCCTCCGGCCATGAGCAACTGTGCACCGTAAGGCAAAATGCCCTGAATAACACACGAATACATATCGAGCAAACTGGCAGAACGAGTGCGGCTCACACCGTAGCGCTTACTGATATCGCGCGCAATGGAACCGACAGAAAGAATGGCTACCGTATTATTAGCCGTACAGCAGTTGGTCAAAGACACCAAGGCTGAAATGCAGCATTCGGCTTGCCGACGGGTATGTACCCGACGGGTCAAACCGCGCACGAGCCAAGTTATGCCCCCACCCTTGCGAACCACTGCAAGCAAGCCTCCGGCTATCATGGATATCAAAATGAGATCGCCCATCGACGAAACACCGGCTGCAAGCGCCTGCAGCCATCCGGCCAAATCATAACTTCCTTCGGCACAGCCTACCACACCTGTCAGCAAAATACCGAACAACAGTACAAGCAACACGTTGACACCCATCAGCGCAGCCAACAGCACAACGGCATAGGGCAACACGCGCCACAAATGCAAAGTGGGAGCAGCCGTCTGCACGGCAACGCCTGACATTCCGACACCTATCACCACATAAATAATGAAACATAGCAAGGCGGCTGGGAGTACAATCTTGAAATTGGCACGGAATTTGTCGCGCATGTTGCATTGCTGCGTCTTGGTTGCAGCCACTGTGGTATCGGAAATAAACGACAAGTTATCGCCAAAGAACGATCCGCCGACCACCGCTGCCACCATTAAGGGCAAGGGTTCGCCCACACGAACTGCCAATTCGGTGGCAACGGGCACCAAGGCAACAATGGTGCCGACAGAGGTGCCCACACAAAGCGATACAACACAAGCAGCTACAAAAAGTCCGGCAAGCAAAATATTGTCGGGCAGATACATCAAGGTGAGGTCGACCGTAGCACCTACAGCACCCATGGTTTGTGCCGATTTAGCAAATGCACCGGCTAACACAAAAATCCAAACCATTAAAAGCAAGTCAGTACTGCCTGCTCCGCGCGAAAAAACAGCCACCCGCTCGTGTACACTATAGCCCCGAAGGGTAAAAAGCGACAACAGGGCCGTCAACAAAAAAACAATGGTCATGGGAACTTTTGAAAAATCTTCGGTATACCAACCGATGCCCATGGTCAATACTGCCAAAAGTGGCAAGGGCAACAGCGACAGCCAGCCACGACGGCGGGGTCGCAAACGACGGTCTTCGCGATGTGAATATGTCATAGTTTACGTTTTACTAGTTTTTTAGTTGGTCTAATGCCTTGCAAAGTTACAAAATACACTAAATTATGCGGACTATCAGAGTACACAATCTGCACAGAAACAAATTAGGGGATTCTAAATACAAGGTAATTTCAAAAAAAGCGGCGCGACTTATATTGTGTTCAGTAATAATTGTATAACTTTGCTTACGCGTTGTGGTTACACACTGCTGGCGATGATCTAAACAACGATTGCACCAATCAGAGTAATCCCAACCTGACAATACTTGCAAACAGAAACCTTAATTTACCAAATACATCAATTATGTTAAAGCAAATAGTCAATGGCCGCATTCTTACTCCGCAAGGATGGATTGAGGGCGGTTCTGTTCTGATTGAAGACAATAAAATCAAAGCCGTTGAAAGCAACAGCACGCACGCTGAAGGTGCTGAAATCATTGATGCCAAGGGTTGCATTGTTGTGCCTGGCGGTATCGAAATGCACGTTCACGGTGGTGGCGGACGCGACTTCATGGAAGGCACCGAAGATGCTTTCCGCGAAGCTGTAAAGGCACACATGGAATACGGTACCACTTCAATATTCCCCACTCTTTCTTCATCGACCATGCCGATGATTGAAAAAGCTGTTGAAACCTGCGAAAAGTTGATGAGCGAACCCGACAGCCCCATCTTGGGTCTGCACCTCGAAGGTCCGTACTTCAACCCCAAACAGGCCGGTGCTCAGATTCCCGAATGGATCAAGGCTCCGATGCCCGAAGAGTACGAACCACTGCTCGAAAAGGCTAAGTGTCTGAAGCGTTGGGACGAAGCACCCGAACTTCCTGGTTCAATCGAATTCATCAAGTGCTGCCGCAAACACGGTGTACTTCCTTCAATCGGTCATACCCGTGCTACTTACGACGAAGTACACGCTGCCAACGAAGCTGGCATGACGCACGCCACGCACTTCTACAATGCCATGCCCGTGGTTTACAAAAACCGCGAGTTCAAGATCCCCGGAACCGTTGAAAGCATTTTCACAGAAAAGAACATGACGGTCGAAATGATTGCCGACGGTATTCACGTTCCTCCCGTAATGTTGCGCATGATTTACCAGATTAAGGGTGTTGAACGCACTGCCCTTGTGACCGACTCGCTGGCTTGTGCAGCTACTCACGGCGACGCAGCCTTCGACCCCCGCGTAATTTTGGAAGATGGTGTTTGCAAACTGGCAGACCGCTCTGCACTCGCCGGCTCTATTGCCACAATGGACCGCTTGATTCGCACCTGCGTTCAGCAAGCTGACATCCCCTTGGAAGACGCTTGCCGCATGGCTAGCGAAACCCCTGCTAAGATTATGGGTGTATACGACAGAAAGGGATCTATCGAAGCTGGCAAGGATGCTGACATCATCATGTTCAACAACGACCTGGAACTGACCTACGTTATGCAAATGGGTCACGAAGTGAAGAACGAAATCTAATTTCACCCTCTCTCATTCATTTGTTCACCGAATGCAAACGGGCTAAACAATGAAACTTACAGCACATTCCCCTCGCGCTGAATCAATTGGTTAACCATCGATACAGACAGCGCAAGGGGAATGCTTTTTGTTGCTGCTATCCTACTAACACAAACTACACGCACAGACCGATTTATACATTTTGCGCCAAACATTTTGTATTTTTGTCGGTAAGTAGTAAATTCGCAGTTAATATGCAAAACGAAGAAAAATTTCTATATTCGCAACCGGTACTTGACTTTGTTACCGTGGCTACGGAATACTGCAAATACGTAGAGCAATGCAGCCAAACCGAAACAAACGACTTTTGTCGAGTAATGCGTGGGCTGCTTCCGATGATATATCTTAAAGCTACGCTTTTGGAAGAAGTGCCCGAAACGGCCGGATGGAACGAAAAACGTGTCACCGAAGAGGATTACAATTACATCCGTTCGCAAGTGGCTGCCATATTGGGCAGTAACGATGATTTTCTGGATGTGTTTGTTGAAGACTTCAAATACTCGGAACATCCGGTGCTGTGTACAATCAGTGAAAACCTGGCCGACATTTATCAGCAATTACGCGAACTCGTAGAGGCTTTTCGCGAAGGTTACGAGGATGCCATGGAGGTAGCCTTGTTCGAAACCATCGACGAATTTCACATTCAATGGGGACAAAAACTCCTAAATGCCTTACGCGCCTTACACGACATAGACTGTAAAAACTGAAAACTAACTTAGGCCGTTTCACAAAAGTTCAACGACCTATCCACAATGCTAAACTCCGAACTTCAAGCCAATATGCACCAACATACGGCCTGCACGAATATAGCTATGCGACAGATATTTAAAAAAACAGACAAGTCATTCATACCCGAATTGCCGCGATTTGCATTCGATGGCAGAATCATCGTGATACAAAGTGAAAGCGAAGCAATACGGGCTGTTGAGGCATTGCGACACTACCCTGTTTTAGGCATTGACACCGAAACACGTCCGGCTTTCCAAAAAGGAAAAAGTTACAAAGTGGCACTGCTGCAAATAGCCGGCGAAGACCTCTGCTTTTTATTCAGACTCAATGAATTCGGCTTCTCGCCCTGCTTAGTTGAACTGCTGTCCGACCCTTCCATCTTGAAAGTAGGACTTTCATTGCACGATGATTTCCTGATGTTGCGCCGACGCAACGAATCGTTCGTTCCGGCCGGATACATTGAACTGCAAGATTTTGCCAAAGAATTGGGCATCGAAGATATGAGTCTGCAAAAACTTTATGCCAACATTTTCCATAAGCGTATTTCAAAAAATGCGCGACTCTCGAACTGGGAAGCTGATGTGCTCAGCGAATCACAAAAGGTGTATGCTGCCACCGATGCCGTAACCTGCATTCAGCTTTACCAAGAACTGAAAAACTTGAAGGAAAATAAAGCATACGAATTGGTTTAGGCACCCGACTGGCATAAATCTGCCTATCAGGATTTGTGCAGAAACCACACTCAAACCAATCTTGCAGCCGACCGCATAAACGAGATAAGTAATTTTACAACATCGACATAGAACTTGTTTGAGTCTGCAAACAGGTTTTTATTCAAAACAAAGAATGAGAAACATCTACCTGCGCAGAGGCAAAGCCGAAAGCCTCAGGCGCTTTCACCCTTGGGTATTCTCGGGTGCCATTGCCAGCAGCGATGGCAAACTGAAAGAAGGCGAAACTGTACGCGTGATTTCGAACGATGGCGAAATAATGGGCTATGGACATTACCAGATTGGCTCAATCGCTGTGCGTATGCTCACATTCGAAAACGAAGAAATCAACGATGCGTTCTGGCAGCAACGCCTGAGCGAAGCTTTTTCACTGCGTAGCGCATTGCAGCTCACAGGCCGTGAGGACAATACGATTTACCGTCTGGTACACGGCGAGGGAGACCGTCTGCCGGGACTGGTTATCGATGTTTACGGCAAAACGGCTGTAATGCAGGCTCACTCGGTGGGTATGCACGTGTGTCGCGAAACGATTGCCGATGCGCTCATCGCTGCGTCGAACGGACTGATTGAAAATGTGTACTACAAGTCGGAAACCACGCTTCCGTTTAAAGCTGACTTACATCAGGAAAACGGTTTTCTGAGAGGACACGACGATGGTAACATCGCATTGGAAAACGGACTAAAATTCCATATTGACTGGCTCCGCGGACAAAAAACCGGTTTCTTTGTTGACCAACGCGAAAACCGCTCGCTGCTTGAACATTACGCCAAAGGACGAAATGTGCTGAATATGTTCTGCTATACCGGTGGCTTCAGCGTCTATGCGCTGCGTGGAAATGCAAAGTTGGTTCATTCGGTCGACTCGTCATCGAAAGCTATTGACCTGACAAGAGCCAATGCGGAACTGAACTTTCCGAACGACTCACGCCACGAAGCTTTTGCCGAAGATGCTTTCAAGTTCTTGGAACAAGCCGGTTCGAACTACGACCTCATCGTACTCGACCCTCCGGCATTTGCCAAACACAAGGATGCCCTGCGCAATGCTCTCAAGGGATACACCCGACTCAATGCCATTGCTTTCAAAAAAATACGCAAGGGCGGTATCGTATTTACATTCAGCTGCTCACAAGCGGTGAACAAAGATCAATTCCGTCTGGCAGTGTTTACTGCTGCTGCACAAAGCGGCCGCCACGTCAGAATTTTACACCAACTGCATCAACCTGCCGACCACCCCATCAATATTTATCACCCCGAAGGCGAATACCTCAAGGGATTGGTACTTGAAGTGGAATAAGTATTTATTGAATCTTCGTACACTTCTCAAAAAAAGTGAAATAAAAGGCTGACTTAATTTACGAATTCAACTTTTACTTTAAAAAAAATAGTTACCTTTGTCGGCATATAATATATCAAAAACAAAATAGAAATGATAAAAATAACCTTCCCGGATGGTTCCGTTCGTGAATACGAAAGTGGCGTAACGGGCCTCCAAATAGCAGAAAGCATTTCTCAGCGCTTGGCTCAGGATGTTCTGGCCTGCGGTGTGAATGGTGAAACGATAGAACTTAACCGACCCATCACCAGCGATGCCAGCATCAACCTTTACAAATGGGACGATGAACAGGGTAAGCATGCCTTTTGGCACACTTCTGCTCACTTGATGGCTGAAGCCATGCAGGAGTTGTGGCCCGGCACGCAGTTCGGTATCGGTCCGGCTATCGAAAATGGCTTCTACTATGACGTGATGCCCCCGCAGGGTGTTTCGATTAGCGAAAGCGATTTTGTCAAAATCGAAAAGAAAATGCAGGAACTCGTTCAGCGCAAAGAGGCTCTCGTACGTCAGGACATTACTAAAGAGGATGCACTGAAATTCTTTGGTGACCGCGGACAGACTTACAAGAATGAGCTGATCGAAGAACTCGAAGACGGACACATTACTACCTATACACAGGGTGCCTATACTGACCTTTGCCGTGGCCCGCACTTGATGACAACGGCTCCGATTAAGGCTGTAAAGGTGATGGCTGTGAGCTCGGCTTACTGGCGTGGCGATGAAAAACGTCCGCAGATGACGCGCGTTTACGGTGTGTCGTTCCCGAAAAAGAAAATGCTCGACGAATATTTGCAGTTGCTCGAAGAGGCTAAACGCCGCGACCACCGCAAAATCGGTAAGGAAATGGAACTCTTTATGTTCTCGGACCTCGTGGGTAAAGGTCTTCCCATGTGGTTGCCTAAAGGTACGGCTCTGCGTCTGAGACTGGAGGACTTCCTGAAGAAAATTCAAAAGCGCTACGGATACCAGCAGGTTATGACGCCGCACATCGGCTCGAAGAACCTGTATGTTACTTCCGGTCACTATGCTAAATATGGTAAGGACTCGTTCCAGCCCATACATACTCCCGAAGAGGGCGAAGAGTACATGCTCAAACCCATGAACTGCCCGCACCACTGTGCCATCTTCGCATGGAAACCTCGCTCTTACAAGGATCTGCCCTTGCGCCTCGCTGAATTCGGTACGGTTTACCGTTACGAACAGAGCGGTGAGCTCCATGGTTTGACGCGTGTACGCGGATTTACCCAGGACGACGCTCACATCTTCTGTACGCCCGAGCAGGTGAAGGACGAGTTCCTCCGCGTAATGGACATCATCATGATTATCTTCCGTGCCTTGAAGTTCGACAAGTTCGAAGCACAAATTTCATTGCGCGACAAAGTGAACCGCGAGAAGTATATCGGTTCTGAAGAGAATTGGGAACGCGCAGAACAATCTATCATCGAGGCTTGCAAGGAGAAAGGTCTGCCCGCACGCATTGAATATGGTGAAGCAGCGTTCTATGGTCCGAAACTCGACTTCATGGTGAAGGATGCCTTAGGCCGCCGCTGGCAGCTGGGTACAATTCAGGTTGACTACAACTTGCCCGAACGCTTCCAGTTGGAATACACGGGTTCTGACAACCAGAAGCACCGCCCTGTAATGATTCACCGCGCACCCTTCGGTTCGATGGAACGATTCGTTGCAGTGCTCATCGAGCATACTGCAGGTCACTTCCCCTTGTGGCTCACGCCCGACCAAGTGGCTATCCTGCCTATCTCGGACAAATTCAACGACTACGCTCAGCAGGTTTGCAAGCAACTCGACGAAATGGATGTGCGTGCATACGTTGATGACCGATCTGAAAAAATTGGCCGCAAAATTCGCGATAATGAAATGAAGCACGTGCCTTACCTGCTCATCGTTGGCGAAAAAGAGGCTAACGAAAGCACTGTAAGCGTC
The DNA here is from genome assembly GCA_000437675.1 of Prevotella sp. CAG:891. Lineage (GTDB taxonomy): Bacteria > Bacteroidota > Bacteroidia > Bacteroidales > Bacteroidaceae > Alloprevotella. Next base: position 28,668 of record FR901776.1, on the reverse strand, counting down.
AGAAAACAAGGCGAAGGCGACCAAGGAAGCTTCACAATCAATGATTTTGCAAAGAAAATCAATGATGAAGTGGCTGAAATGACAAAAAATTACTAACTTTGCAGCCGAATTAGCCGCAAATACGGTATTCAACTGATTGAGAATGGAATAACGGACTGTTTTCCAGACCGATTCCACTCTCAATCTGTAACTTAAAACCTAATAATAAATTAATGCCAGCACCGCAGAAACCACGTCGCGACCAAAATAAGCAACAGCATCGCATCAATGAACAAATTCGCTGTCGTGAAGTTCGCATCGTAGGAGATGACGTAGAATCAGAAGTACTGCCCACCCGCGAAGCCATTCAGCTCGCACAACAAAAGGGTGTGGACTTGGTGGAAATTTCACCCAACGCAGTTCCTCCTGTCTGCCGACTTATCAACTACTCAAAATTCCTTTACCAACAAAAGAAACGTCAAAAGGAATTGAAAGCTAAGCAGGTTAAAATCGAAGTGAAAGAAATTCGATTCGGACCGCAAACTGACGAACACGACTACAACTTTAAGTTGAAACACGCCAAAGAATTCCTTTCTGAAGGCGATAAAGTGAAGGCTTATGTGTTCTTCCGCGGCCGTTCTATCCTGTTTAAAGAACAGGGCGAAGTACTGCTTCTCCGTTTTGCCAATGACTTGGAAGAGTATGGTAAAGTGGAACAGATGCCTGTGCTTGAAGGTAAGCGCATGATTTTGTTCATCGCTCCTAAAAAAGTGGCAGCACCCAAAAAGGCTGAACCCAGCGAAACCAACGAAGTAGCCGAGGAAAAAACCAAGGTTAAAAAGGCTCCACAGGTGAAAGCTAAAAAGGAATATCTCGGTCCCAAAGTGGAAGGAGAAGATTTCTAAAACCAGACATTCATAACTGTCTGACTCTTCAATATTACTGAAGGCTCGCGCGCTACGTTCGGTATCTCACGTAGCCGCAGTTATATATTAATCAATTAAACTAACAAAGAAAATGCCAAAAGTAAAGACTAATTCTGGTGCTAAGAAGCGTTTCGCACTCACCGGAACAGGTAAGATCAAAAGACGTCACGCTTACCACAGTCACATTCTGACGAAGAAGACCAAGAAGCAAAAGCGTAACCTCGACCACGTTGCTATCGTTGACAGCACGAACGTACGTCAGATTCGCGAACTCCTTTGCCTCCGTTAATCTTCTGTAAGTAAGAACGAGACAATACTTTTCATCTCACACAAAAAGTCTAACCGGATGTTTAGCCAACAAGATCGTCTCAAAATAATGAAGGCGGCGCTAACTTCCAAAATGTAACAACAAAATGCCAAGATCAGTAAATCACGTAGCTTCAAGAGCAAAGCGTAAGAGAATCCTCAAACTTACTCGCGGTTACTACGGTGCCCGCAAAAACGTTTGGACCGTTGCCAAAAATACTTGGGAAAAAGGTCTGACTTACGCATTCCGCGACCGTCGTAACAAAAAGCGCAACTTCCGCGCTCTGTGGATTCAGCGTATCAACGCTGCTGCTCGCCTCGAAGGTCTTTCATATTCTCAGTTGATGGGTGGCCTCCACAAGGCTGGTATCGAAATTAACCGCAAAGTCCTCGCTGACCTCGCTGTTAACAATCCCCAGGCTTTCAAGGCCATCGTTGAGAAGGCTAAGTAAATAATAGCTTACACAACATAATAATAGGAGATAACCGGAATTGTTTTCGGCTATCTCCTATTTTTTTGAGGGGCGGGCTATGGTTGTTAGTGATAGATGAATAAAAAATAAAACTTATGAACTCATATAGTAAAATAGAAAAACCGATAGTATACTGACGCTAACGAACATTGAAAATCTTTCTACTTAATGCCTTTCTGTGCACCTTACTCAGCTGTACAGCTGTAAGGGAATATATCCCTATTTCACTTTTTTCTGCGTATGAAAAATGTGCTGAAAGGCCCGTATAGAAAGGGCATGAAGCACGTTTGGCGGCTTCTGAAAAAATCGAGGTGCGAGATTGAATGCCGAAAAAATTTGGATTTAAGACATTCGTGTTGTAACTTTGCACCATTAACGAACAGTTCTACCTCGAGTTGAACAATGCTTGACTGATGAAAAAACTACGATTCTTAATGATTTTTATTCAGTGTTCTTTGACATAATGATACAACAGAAAGTAAGACAGGTAGGCCTGTCTGAAACCGGTGCAGCAATGTATTTCGTGAGGGGGAAATGCAACAACAGTTGCTCTCAATAACAGCTTTATTATTACGATTTATGAATAATAATGAGAAATACAAAAAAGTAGACTTTCAGTCTTAATAACTAAAAATCTACTTTTACCTATTGTCGGGGCGACGGGATTCGAACCCACGACCCCCTGCTCCCAAAGCAGGTGCGCTAACCGGACTGCGCTACGCCCCGTGCAATAACGGAGGTTTTTCCGTTAATGCGGTGCAAAAATACAAATAATTTTTGATATAGCACTATTTTAACGCGAAAAAATCGAAGTTTTGTATGCTATATAGCAGAACTTTTATTCATTTCGGTTCGTACGTTTCATGAAGCGAATACCTTCTGCCAAATGACGCATCAATGGCCAGAAATGGGTGTAACCTTTCTTGGTACTTGCCATAGCAAACTTGAGGCAAATCCACCAAGCTTTGTTGCCATACATATAATAGGCTATAGCTCCACGACTGCGCTGTACACCTGCATCAACATACACCAAAGATTTCTTGAGCATGGTGCTGGTTTCTACAATCTTTTCGGGGAAATAGCGCATATTGAGCTTGGCGCGAATAGCGTCTTCAACCCAAACTTCTTCTTCGCCACAGGTGAGGAACTTGGTTCCTAAACCGAATCGCTCATCGAAACGAATTTTACCTTGTACCTTATTACGACGACAGGCCATTTCAAGGGCTGAAATGGTATATTGTGTAGGCATTACGCGCACGGTAAATTCATCCTGAGGATAGTTCTTGAGTGGTTTACCCGTATAGGTTGTTGCACAAAAGAAAGCAACATCGAGTGAAGGGTCTTTTTCGAAATGCTCGGTGACAAGGCGGGGGGTGTCGGGTAATATGTGTGCATCGTCATCGGCATACATAATGATATCAGCCGTTGACTTGTCTAACGCTAAATTACGATTGGCTGACAAACCTTGTCCCTTATAACGAAATACCGAAACGTCGGGGCGTTCGCTAAGCGATTTGGGTATCAAATCTAAATAGCGCTCGTCTGTATATTGGTAAGACACAATGTATCTTACCCCTTCTTGCGGTTCTAAAAGAACGTCCTGAACGCGAACTATACCTTTGTTCAAAGAACAGATGAGAATATCGAGTGTCATAAATACTATATGGTTTAGAATAAAGGTTTTTAAGAATAGGGTGAACTGAACTGGGCAACTATATAGATTGATCTTATTTTTACACTACACTTTTGCTGTATTTCAACTAATCTCTGCTTTATGACGAACATAAATAACGAATGTATGCTCCTTCTGAATGAACATGAGTTGAAGAAACAGTGGGTCAAAAGTCAAGACGATAGGCATCGTAACAAACGGCGCGCGCTCCAAATCCTTCTTTCTGGAAGATTAAACCTTCATTCAGAATTTTCCCTCCTTGTTCGGTTGAAGTTCCGAAATCGAAATACGGAGTATCGGAGGAATGGGAACGACTGCGCTCTATCAGTTGAGCAAAGAGCCAATCGAGTGCGCCTATTTGACGTCCTTGGTCGTTGGCTGCTATGTATTGCACATGGACTACCTGCGAGGTATGAAAGAGTATACATCCGGCTACGACCTGCTCGGCTACGGCATCCTGATTGGATTGTTGCACTGCTGAACTACCGAGAGTGACCACACAAAGTTCAATCTGCTGCGGGAAGGCTTTCATCAAAAGATGCAATTCGCCGAGCGTATGCACGGGGTGGGCATTGTGGTGTTCTTGCAATACTTGATCGAGCAAATTCCAATAAGCGGGCAGATTGTCAATCCCTCCTGTCATCTGCAGGCTGGTTTGTGACAATGCCTTGCGTACCTTGCGCTGCCTGAGTGTTGAAAATTTGTAGGGGCATCGCAAGTCGATTACCGACGATACGGAACGGGTGTATAACCTGGCTCCCTGACGGGTTAGTGCATACAAATCGTCTTGAGCTGGATATGCGTGATAGATATAAGGCAGAGGTTTATAAATCAAAGAACTGTATCCTTGTTCCTTATAATAGGAAATACAGGCTGCTAATGCTGCTTCTACTTCAGGTGTAGTGGTTTCGGGCATCAACAACAAGCCGCCATAGGTGAGGCCGCCGTGTGACTCTATGCATTTTTCCTCCTTTCTGCTTTCACAAGCGGGAAGAAGTGCAAGGATTTTATTCTTTGCATTGCGCACTATCAATGAGGCATCAGTAAAACGATCGGCATGATAGTCCATAAAACTGCGTTCAAACAAGAAACTTGACTGACGCGCTTTTCGCACATACTCGTCCCAAACGGGCTGAAATATGGCTTCATAACGTACTGCCTTTATATCTGAATGGGCCATGTTATCTATTCAATATTTCGGCGATGTCATTGCCTATGATTGCATTAGCAAAAGTATACAAAAATTCGGAAACTGCATGTACTGATGCTAAAAAAGCGTGTGAATTACTTCGTCCATACGAATATCGTGTGGCTCAACGGGAATATTCTCAATCATTTGCTGCTTATAGCATATTCCTAACTTATAGGCTTTCGACAAGGTGTGTTGTGACAGGAAACGGTCGTAATAACCGCGTCCTCGTCCCATACGGTTTCCTGCATCGTCGAAAGCTACACCCGGAACTATAACCAGATCAATGGCAGACAAGTCAGTAAATATATGACCTTGGGGTGCTTCGATATGATAACCTGTTTCACACATCTGCTCGCCTTTGATGTATCGACGCAGTTCTAAATCATCGCCCTGAACTACAGGGAGCAGGAGGGTTTTACGTTCAGCCCAATCTTCAATGAATTGATGGGTGTTGATTTCATCCGGCAGGGAGTGAAACAGCATAACTACATTGGCTGCAACGAAGCGCTCATGAACTGCTAAACGATTAAGCAGCTCTGTCGAGGCTGCCAAGCGTTGCTGGGGTGTCAACGCCATAATCGTCTTCTTTATAGAAGTACGTAATTCTTTTTTCGTTGGCATAAGGCAATGAATCATCAATTAAATGGGATTGCTGAGTCTATCCGGCACAGAACAATTCAGACATTTACAGGATTTGTCCAATGGTTCTATAGTTCTATGCACGATTATTTTCGTCAAACTGCGGATGGTTCTCTACCCTATTAGACTGAATGTTTGAAATACAAGAGTTACTTTTTGACAACAGGAAAGGCTTTTCCTTCTTCCAATATTTTAATGGCCCGCATAACGCCTTCGTCTGTTTCGTTGGCATATTGTGCGGCCTCGCTTTCATCGAGTACGTCAGAGATAATGGCTGTTGTCAGGTAGGACTTGAGCAATTTTCGCGAACGCTGTATCATTAAATTACGGCGTTTCACGCCCATCTTTGAGGCGTAGTTGACGAAATCGCCTACAATATCCTTGCGCGATAGATACTTTTTGACGGACTCCAAGTCAGTGCATTTCTTTAAATCCTCGCGATGCTTGTCGACAAAATCATAACCGTACTGGTAAATCAATCCGTTGAAATACACTGTTTTAAAGTAGGTTGTTATACCCGTGGTATCTCGTGGAATGAACACATCGGGTACGATGCCGCCACCGCCATAGACAATGCGACCTAAGCGTGTCTTGTATTTTTCGCCAGTAGTTTTAATACTGTCAGCTGAAAAATATTCACCATGTTCGGCTCGCGAAAGGAGGTCGGCTGCATAATCTTCTTCATCGCCGGGAGTGTAAGGTTTCTGTACGCAACGACCGGAAGGCGTGTAATAACGGGCTGTCGTGAGGCGAAGCATTGATCCATCGGGGAATTCAATGGGTACTTGCACAAGACCTTTACCAAATGAACGGCGTCCCACAATCATTCCGCGGTCATTGTCTTGCATAGCACCTGCAAAAATTTCGCTGGCAGAAGCTGAGGTTTCATCAACCAGAACAACGATTGGCATCGTTTGGTAAGTGCCTCGACCATCTGTGCGATATTCCTTTCTGGGGGATTTTCTCCCTTTGGTATAAACAATCAATGAGTTTTTAGGCAGGAAATCATTGGCTATTTGTATAGCTGTTTCCATATAGCCGCCCGGATTACCGCGCAGGTCTATAATGAGATTTTGAAAACCTTCGCCTTGCAAAGTTGCCAAAGCGGCCAGGAATTCGGCATAAGTGGTATCGCCAAAGCTATTGATGCTGACATAGCCAATCTTTGGAGCTGCCATATAAACAGCACCCACCGTTTTGACCGGAACATCACCGCGTTGAATATTAAAGGTCAGAAGTTGCTGTTTACCTGATCGCTTTATACCCAAAATAGCTTGTGTATTTTTGGGTCCTTTCAGACGCTTCATCGCACCGGCATTGGTAATGGAATCGCCCACATATTTTTCTTTATTTATCGTAACAATGCGATCGCCAGCCAAGAGTCCGGCTCGTTCGGAAGGACCGCCTTTTACCACTTTAACTACGCGAATTGTATCTTTATAAATGGTAAATTGCACACCAATTCCTGAAAAGCTTCCTTTCAAGTCCTGCATGCTTTCTTCTACTTCAGCTGCTGAAATATAGGTTGAATGGGGATCCAATTCCTTCAGTATTTGAGGCAGGGCGCGTTCTACCAGGTCGGAAATTTGTACAGAATCGACATACTGATCATCAATCAAGTGAAAAAGGTCGAACACCTTATTACTTGAATTATTGATGATGCTTAATCTGTTTCCAGAAAAACGATAAGCATTGAATGTTCCCCAAAAAATACCGAAGACAATACCTAAGGCTACAAGAAGGGGTACAAAATATTTCTTTTTTTGTGGGGTCATATTACTAAGTTGGTGTATTACTGCTGCTTTGGGTCTGTTTCACAAGGTATTTCCAAATTCACGACATACAATGACTGATGACTCAGAGTTCTTCGGGCTGAAGTTCGTCTATATTCATTTGCTCAACTTCAATACCGGCTTTGGTCAAAAGTTCAATACCATCGGTCAATCGATAACTGCGTGCATAAACAACACGCTTAATGCCTGATTGTATAATCAATTTGGCACATTCGATACACGGAGCATCTGTAACATACAGCGTGGCACCATCTGAATTGTTGCCAGAACGGGCTATTTTGGTAATCGCATTGGCTTCTGCATGTAGCACATAGGGTAAGGTCAGCCCATCTTCTCCTTCGCAAATATTGGGAAATCCGGAAGGTGTGCCGTTATAACCATCGCTGATAATCATTTTATTTTTAACAATCAGAGCTCCTACTTGCCGACGGGTACAATAAGAATTTTCGGCCCATATTTTTGCCATTCTTAAATAGCGACAGTCAAGAATCGATGATTTATTCATATTTCTTATATATTAAACGGATAATGGGTGAACTGTAGGAAAAGCCTTGAAGCTCTACGGCATTGAAATTTTGCGATAAGGCAAAACAATGCCGTAGAGCTGGCCAAGACGTCGGAATCTCAACAGACATGCATACTAAACAAAGATCACCGTCTGTAATTCATACTTTATGTACTACACAAAGGAATAAACCTTAGGCCTTCGAAGTCTGCACTGATTCGCTGATACCATCGCGTTCGAGCAGTGCTTGTATACCGGGTTCTTTACCTCTGAAGTTTACATATAGCTTCATTGGATGCTCTGTGCCACCTTGTGACAACAATGCCTGACGGAATTTCTCTGCAATGTATTGATTGAATATTCCATTTTCCTTGAAATAAGCAAAGGCATCGGCATCAAGTACTTCGGCCCATTTGTAGCTATAGTATCCTGCAGCATATCCGCCCGACATAATGTGTCCGAACTGAACGGTCATACATGATTCAGCCAATTCCGGAAGCAACTTTACACGCTGCCATGCCTGCGATTCAAACTCTCGCACATCAGCAGTAAAGGCTTCAGGTTTTGTGTAATAAGCCATATCCAACAGGCCAAAGGAAACTTGACGCATGCAAGCGTATGCTGCCTGGAAATTACGACTTTTTCGGATACGTTCAATATAGCTTGAAGGCAAAGGTTCGTCTGTTTGATAATGTAGGGCAAATGTATTTAAAAATTCTGGTTCTACTGCGTAATTCTCCATAAATTGTGAAGGGAGTTCCACAAAATCCCAATAAACAGAGGTTCCGCTCAAAGTTGCGTAATGTGTCATAGCAAAAATACCATGCAAAGCATGCCCAAACTCGTGTAAAAATGTTTCAACTTCGCCAAGCGTCAACAAAGCCGGCGTATCGGCTGTCGGTTTGGTAAAGTTGGTCGTTACACTGACAACTGGACGTACAGAATTAGCTGTTGTAACCTGCTCATTGGCCGACACTGAGGAATGTTCATCGCGATAACTTGTCATCCATGCACCGCCCTGCTTGCTTTTTCTGGGAAAGAAGTCGAGCAACAAAACAGACAGTAAACTTTCGTCTTTATCAAGCACACGGTAAGCCTTTACATCGGGATGGTAAACCGGAATATCTGCAGCTTCTTTGAATGTAATGCCATAAAGTTTGGTAGCCAAACCAAAAACGCCACAGATTACGCGCGACAATTCAAAGTAAGGACGGAGCATATCGGGATCATAGTCGAAGAGCTCTTTCTTCAGTTTTTGACTGTAATATGCAAAATCCCAGGGTTGCAGTTCAAAGTCATTGCCTTCAATCTGGCGTGCCTTGGCTGCAACGGCTTCCACTTCGTCCTTGGCCTGTGGCAGATAATTATCAATCAGTTCATCGAGCAAATGATAAACTGCTGCAGAGGTTTGTGCCATGCGGCGTTTCAAGGCATAGTCAGCATAAGTGTTGTAACCCAAAAGTTGCGCCAGTTCGCGACGAAGGTTTACCAATCGGCTTACAACATCGAAGTTATTGTATGCATTGCTGTGCGTACAACGGGTATGATATGCCCGATAAAGTTCCTCACGATACTTTCGGTTATCTGCATACATCATGAAAGGACCAAAGCTGGGAGCGTGTAACGTAAACACCCATCCTTTCATATTGCGCTCGCCCGCCTCGTGTGCAGCAGCCTTGCGATGGATTTCGGGCAAACCTGCCAAGTCAGCCTCATCCACTAAGTGCAACACATAGTTATTGGTTTCCTTCAGCAAGTTTTGCGAAAACTTCAAACTGGTTTCAGACAACTGAGCTGTGATTTCTCTGAAACGCGCTTTATCTTCATCGCTGAGGGTAGCTCCTGAGCGTTCAAAACCTTCATACGTTTTATCGAGCAACATTTTTTCCTCTGCTGTCATTTGAGCCGGAGGGTTGTCGTAAACGTACTTTACGCGCTGAAAAAGTGCTGTATTCAGCATGATGCGATTAGCGTGGTCTGATAACTTAGGTGCCATTTCGTTAGCCAATGCATCTAATTCGTCGTCCGTATCGCTACTCAGCAGGTTATACATCACCGAAGTAGCGCGTTCCAGCAAACCACCTACTTCCGTGAACCGTACGATGGTATTAGCAAAGGTAGGCAAATCAGGGCAGGAAACGATTTCTTCGATTTCTGCCAATTCTTTCTGCATTCCTTCTTCAATCAAAGGGCGCAAACGTGCAGCCCTTGTTTGGTTTGTGGATTCGGTATCTTTTTCGGCAAAACCTTGCATCAAAGCATTTTGCCAATCCTGGTCGTTAAGTATTTGTGAGCTGATAAAATCGTACTTCATGAATCAAGGGGAGTTTAAAGTAACTTTTCTATTTCGGCAAACTTTTTTCCTTTATTGAGTGCCAAGTACACTTTATATAATAAGGGTGCCCAGCGGTTTTTCGACTGTGGGGCCAAGGCTCGGTAGCGTTCCAAAAAAGGTTCAGCTTTTATGTAATACGCTTTTTGCTGCGCCCGTGCCTGTCGATAACTTTCTTTCGTGGGATTATCAGGCAGAACCACCTGCAGTGCTTTCGACACATAGGAGGCACCTATGTAATAATTGGCATCAACATTCGTGCTGTCTACTTGTAAAAGACGGATGCCGCTGTGAAAACACTCATCCAAATTATTCAAATTCAGATAGGCCAAACACTGCGCCAAAAGGGCCGATGCATCAGTAGAGTCATTTCCAAGCTGCACCTTTGCCAAATCAACAATGTGCTGATAGTTATTTTGCTTTACATAATAGTCAATCAGTCGGGTAAAGAACAATGGCTGCTGGGGATAATTATCCCAACCATAAGTCAACCATTTCCGGTAGGTTGCCGTGTCGTTTTCAGCATCTGCCGTACGAACCAGACAGTCAACCACCGACAAGCGTGTCTTCGCATTGAGTAGTGCCAAAGGTTCGTAGCGGTGTACCTCTTTATATTGTTTCAGGTTATAAGCACTTGTCAGATACAGCACCGCATTAACTGTATCGTTTTTAGCAGAGAGTTCTACCTCTTCGCCCAAGGTTGTATGTGGTAAATCGAGGCAAGTACGCAGATAGTCCATAGCCTCGTTGAATTTTCTTTTTTTGTAATAAAAGCGTGTTGCAGCATTTAAATTTGGAAAGTACAAGCGGAGCATTTCACTCACCAAATGCGTTTGCTTAGGTTTCTTGTTTTCCGTTTGCTGTAACGCGCGCTCAATAGAATCCAATTTTACGGCCTCGCGGATAATTTGGTGCGTGGTCGAAAAAAAAGCTATTGTATCGTAACTCCTTTTCAGATAGAGCTTCATGTTTTCGGCATCATTTAATCCGCGCTGAGCTTCTATGCTGTAAATACAGAGTTTAGGGTGATTCTGGTAAACAGAGTCCTCACGTAGTTTAGTCACCAGATTCAGAACCTCCTTGTAATTCTTGGCCTTCATAGCAGCCTTAACCGGACGGAAGGCTTTTTGCGGAAAGACCGTAACAGGCATTGCCAGGAGTAGAAGTGAAAGGAGTAGAGTTCGCATTTTTGTGTTGTGATAGGTATGTAATCGTTACTCATTGTCCACACATGACAAATGTGCGTCAACGAAGATAAATGACAGGAAGATACTTATATATCTCGTTTTATTTCAGCAAACATCAGGCCAAACAGCCTTTCTGACAGACCTCATATATTTCTATGTCTATAAAGCCACTTTTTCATTTACCTTCATTATTCCTCAGCAATATCCGACTGAGAAATTCTGCTTAGAGGGTATATCAAATGCAAAGCACAATACCCCTTTTTTACAAGGCTGACTGCAGTACTGGCTTACAGAAAACAAATTGTCTACCGTAAGCACAAAACTGCAGTCACCTTTTCATCATTGGTAAGATGCAGTCAGCACCTACCCTTTCATATCATTAGTTACCAGCCTGATTAGCGGCTTCAAGCAAGGCATCCATTTCCTTTGCTTTATCGGCCTTACCCAAACCTGAGTAAACCATCTGGAGCGGAGAAGCCCAGCGCTTAGCGTCATTCGGAGTCAACTCACGGAGATGTTCCAAGTAAGGAAGAGCCTTTTCGTAGTAGCTGCGAACGGTTGCCAATTCTTTGTCATAAATGGCTTTTTCCTTAGCATAAGCAGCCTGTCCCTTACCTTCGATACGGCGATTGGTACCGATATACTTGAACTTACCTGCCATACGCTGGTCGTAGATATCGTTGATATAAGCCGTACCCATATTGAAGAGAGCTTCTTCGAAATCAGGATCGATGGCCAATGCCTTTTCAAAGCTTTGACGAGCGGCATTGTAATCCTTCTTCACATTCAGTTCGATAGCACCTTTCATGTACCAGCTATTCTTGTTACCAGCATCTTCTGTCACCAGCTTCTGGGCTAAAGCCGAAGCCTCATCAATCTTGTTGTTCTGAATGTAGTAGTACAACAAGTTCTGAAGATACGAAAACTTACCGGTGCGCTGCGAAGCCTCAATCAGCGTACGCTGCCAAGCTGCAGAGTCTTTCTTTTCGCCGTAAGCATTGATCTTAATCAGGTACAAGTCGTGCAAGCCAACCGTATCTTTCAAAGCCTCATCACAGCAAGCGATGGCCTTGTCCCAATTCTTCATGAGGAAGTTTTGCAGAGCAAGGTTGTAGCGAGCCGTGTTGTACACCTTGGCATTAGCCTTGTAAACAGAGTCACGTTCAGTTTCGTTAAATACAGGAGAAGTTTTGGGAAGGTCCACAAACTTCTGGAAATAGTCCACACTTTCCTGCTTCTTACCCATAGCATCCATAAAGGCGCCACAGTTGTAGTAAAGCGTCAACATGCTCTGAATACCCACCTTGCTGAAGGCCGAAATCATCTGATCTTCTTTTACCTTACCCTTAGCATTCGGTTTTTTATTGTATTCAGCTGAAGAGTTGAAGCTTGCAATGATGTTATCAACGCGCTTGCAGAATGCCAGCGTATCGAAGGGAAGTCCCTGCTGTGCGTTGTTCAGAATGGGAGTCAGCATTTTGTTCTGCAACTGTGCATTCTGGTAATACAGCTGAGCCAGTTTGTCCGTTTTTTGTTCAGCACCAGCCTTTTCGATATCAGCATTCAGGATGCCTTCAGCTTCAGCATACAGAGCGTTAGCCTGTTCAAAAGCCTCGCTGTTACGCTGTTCCATCAATTTATCGGCCTTGGCAATTTTGTCAAAGGCTTTCCAGGAACCGACCTTAACGCCTGCATTTTGAGCCCATGTGCCACCAATACCTGCGACAAACAATGCAAGACTAAGAAATACTTTCTTCATTGTGTGATAGTTTTAAAGGTTTTATTATGGAAACGGCCATTATGAGCAATCATTCCGGCCGTTTCCGTTTGTTTTATTTTTCGTCGTTATTTGTACTGAATCCAGTTTCCATTTCTTCCCAGTTGTCTGAAATAAGTCCACCAAATCCTTCACGAGTTTCGGTGGCAACAGTTTCCTGGGTTTCTTCAACAGTTACTTCGTTTTCAGCTATAACCACATCGTTTCCGGTTATAGCCTCTTCCTGTTCAACCATTGTTTCTTCCTCCTCTTCAGTAGGCACCTTGCAAACGCTTGAAATCACATCGTTACGTTTTTCCAGGTTGATGAGTCGGACACCCTGCGTAGCACGTCCTTGAACGCGTACCTCGCTGAGTTTCATTCTGATGGCAATACCACTCTTGTTGATAATCATCAGGTCATTGTCGTCAGTCACAGCCTTGATTGCAATCACAGGTCCCGTACGTTCGGTAATGTCAAGCGTCTTCACGCCCTTACCGCCACGGTTCGTCACACGGTAATCCGCTACAGCCGAACGCTTTCCGTAACCGTTTTCACTGACAACCATCACAGTTTCGTTCTCCGGATCGTTGATACAAATCATGCCTACCACTTCATCCTGTCCGTCCTCATCGAGGCGGATACCGCGAACACCCGTAGCCGTACGTCCCATCGGGCGAACCACTTCTTCGTTAAAGCGGATGGCACGTCCATTACGGTTGGCAATAACGATTTCGTCGGTACCATTTGTAAGTACCACACTGACAACGCGGTCTTCCTCGCGAATATTGATAGCATTCACACCATTCACGCGCGGACGTGAGTATTCGCTCAGGCAGGTTTTCTTAATGACACCTTCCTTCGTACAGAACAGCACAAAGTGCGTCTTGCAGAATTCAGCATCAGCCAGTTTGCGGATGTGCAAGCAAGCATTGATTGAATCATCAGGCTCAATATTCAGCATATTCTGAATAGCACGTCCCTTCGAGTTTTTGGCACCTTCCGGCAATTCATACACCTTCAGCCAGTAGCAACGTCCCTTAGCCGTAAAGAACAGCATAGTGTTGTGCATCGTAGCGGGATAGATGTACTCAATAAAGTCTGAATCGCGCGTGCTACCACCCTTCGAACCGACGCCACCTCGGGTCTGTGCCTTAAATTCAGCAAGCGGCGTACGCTTGATGTAACCCAGATGCGACAGTGTAATCACCACCTCATCATCAGCATAGAAATCTTCGGGATTAAATTCTGTTGACGAGAGGCAGATTTCCGTACGGCGTTCGTCACCATATTTTTCCTTTACCTCGATCAACTCATCCTTCATCACTTTGTGGCAGAGTTCATCGTCGCTCAGAATTTGCTCGTAGTAAGCAATCTTGCGTTCAATTTCGTTGTATTCATCGTGCAGTTTTTCCTGCTGCATATTGGTAAGTTGCGACAGGCGCATATCCACGATAGCCTTGGCCTGCACTTCATCCAAGCTAAAGCGTTCCATCAAGGCTTCCATAGCAGCCTGCGGATTCTTCGAAGCACGAATCAGGCGAACCACTTCGTCAATGTTATCCGAAGCAATAATCAAGCCTTCAAGGATGTGGGCACGTTCCTGCGCCTTGCGCAAATCGTACTGCGTACGGCGAACAACGACGTCATGACGATGTTCCACGAAGTACTTGATGCAGTCCTTCAGCGTGAGCAACTTCGGACGACCATGAACCAATGCGATGCAGTTCACGGCAAACGAAGTTTGCAAGGCTGTCATTTTAAAGAGTTTGTTCAGCACCACGTTGGCATTGAAGTCGCGCTTCACGTCGATAACGATGCGCATACCTTCCTTGTCACTTTCGTCGTTTACGTTCGATATGCCTTCAATTCTTTTTTCAACGGCCAGCTGGCTAATATTCTTCACCAACTCTTCCTTATTTAGTCCATACGGAAGTTCCGACACGATGATGCTATCATGCTGCGGTCCGGCTTCGATATCGGTTTTGGCGCGCATCATCACGCGTCCGCGTCCTGTTTCGTAAGCACTTTTCACGCCTTGCATACCCATGATATAACCTCCAGTAGGGAAGTCGGGGGCCTTTACATAATGCATCAGTTCCTCGATGGTAATATCGGGATTATCGATGTAAGCCACGCATCCGTCAATCACTTCACCCAGGTTGTGTGTAGGCACATTCGTTGCCATACCCACCGCAATACCGCTTGCACCATTCACCAGGAAGTTGGGAATACGCGTCGGCATCACGCGGGGTTCATCCAGGGTATTGTCAAAGTTTCGATCCATGTCGACGGTTTCCTTTTCCAGGTCCATCATCATGGCTTCACCTTCAACGGTCAGACGAGCTTCGGTATAACGCATAGCAGCAGCCGAGTCGCCGTCCATCGAACCAAAGTTACCCTGTCCGTCAACGAGCGGATAGCGCATATTCCATTTCTGTGCCATACGCACCAATGCACCATACACTGAGATGTCGCCATGGGGGTGATACTTACCGAGTACATCACCTACGATACGTGCTGATTTACGTGTAGGTTTGTCATGCGTAAGTCCCAAGCCCATCATGCCGTAAAGAATGCGTCGGTGAACGGGCTTGAATCCATCGCGGACATCAGGCAGCGCACGGGCTACAATCACCGACATTGAATAGTCGATATAAGAGGATTTCATTTCCTCCTCTATATTGACTTTAATAATTCTGTCGTCTGTTATCATTTTTATTACGATATACTTTGTATTCTAAGTACAAATATATAACATTATTTCTGCCTATAGCTTAAAATGGTGTAAAAATCGCCCTTCTCTCACTTCAAAATGGCTTTAAAGGGCATTTATTTGCGTTTTAAGGCCTTATACCCCTCGTTTTCGGCTTATTTTTTTTCATACCGAAATGGGGTATTGATGGGCTTAAACCTCAAATAAACCGTCTTGTTTATTCTCGTTTCCAGGCATCACACGGCGTCGCAGGGCTCCGACGAGTGCAGAATTTTCGCCGGGAAGGCCTATCGTAATGCGCAGGACACCATGTATCGGGCGGACGGCTATGCCCTGACTTTTCAGGTATTTATACACGGAGTCTACTTCATCAAAACGCACAAGCAGAAAGTTGGTCACAGAAGGATAAATTTCCAGACAGCCGGGCACGTCTTTCAATGCTGCAACAACCTTGGTGCGTTCGTCTATTATCTGCCGGCTCCATTTATCAATGTCGAGCCGTCGTTCCATCAGTTCTTCGGCATAGGCTATCACCAGCGAACTGATGGGGTGGGTAAAGCCCACTCGTTCGAGTTTTTTTATCACTTCGGGATGGGCCACAACCGATGCAAGACGTGCACCGGCCGACGACCACGCATGCGAGAATGAACGCAGCAGTATCAGGTTCTTATATTTATTGAGTAATCTCAGCAGGGTGGCTTGCGGAATAAAATCGATATACGACTCGTCTACCACTACCATACCTTCGAACAAATCAAGGATAGTTTCTATTGATTCGCTGTCCAGCAGGTTGCCGGTCGGGTTGTTGGGCGAACAAAGAAAAATAAGGCGCGTACTGTTATCAACGCTATCGAGCAAGGCTTCTGCATCCAGTTCAAAATTGTCCGGACGCAACTCCACCTCGCGAAATACCAATCGGTTGATTTCGGCTCTGCGCTTATATACGCTGCGTGTTGGCGTTACCGACACAACACTATCGGTGCGTTCCGGGGCGTAAATGCGCATTACATGGTCAACCGCCTCTTCAGTTCCATTGCAAAAGTATATACACGAAGCAGGAATACGTTCATGTCGTCCCCAGCTCTCGCGAAGTGTAGCGGCAGTGGCATCGGGATAGCGATTCATTGGCGAATTGAAAGGCGATTCATTGGCATCGAATTTCAGTTCGCTTTTCTTCGGCAACTGCATGGTTGGTTTGGAATCTGAAGGTGTCATGTAGGATATTGTTTTTAAGAAGCAGACTGCTGCTGTATGTGCAAGTGTCTACCCGATATGGTATGATGGACGTTATTAAAAATCAGTATATACGAAACAGGTTTTGAAATTCATTTCGAGCACCTATTTCATTGTCGACCCAATATTACTGTGAACTGGTCTGTCGGACTACATGGAGTGCTATACGCCAGGCGCCTCGTCCGCCGAGCCTTACGTAATGATAGAGTATGCGCCCAAAAATGTGTTTCCACCGGCCAGACAGTTTGTTCAGCATGGCATTGCCTTGCTGTCTTGCCTGATTTGCGCTTTCTATGCTGTTTTCTCGGGCAAAATTGCCGGCCAATATATAACTGCGGCAAGCCAACGCAAACAAGCATCGGCTTTGGGTACCAACCTCTGAGGCTGCTGTCTGCAAGGCGGTAAGCAATGCCTGAGCCGACGATGAAAAGTCGGTACCGGTTATGCTTTCGGCATGTTCGTAAACGCTGTGATAGGGTTTATCTTTCAGCCACACAACTCGTGGATTGTGTAAAAGGGCGCGTAATCCGAGTTCCCAGTCGTTCCAGCGGGGC
Organism: Prevotella sp. CAG:891; assembly: GCA_000437675.1. Lineage (GTDB taxonomy): Bacteria > Bacteroidota > Bacteroidia > Bacteroidales > Bacteroidaceae > Alloprevotella. The sequence goes on along the minus strand of FR901776.1, from coordinate 11,405 downwards.
AAATGGCCGTTCCATCCGCCGATGCGTTGCAAAAAGGCGGTTTTGAAAAACATGCCTTGGGTCACGAGTTGTCCGGAAAGTATCTGGTCTACAGGGTCGGCACTGTATTGCACTTCGCGTGGCGCACGGCGTCCGTCGGGATACACACGTACGGTGGCGCAGGCTATCATGTCGGCTGAGGGATGTTGCTGCACCTGACGGCTGACGGCTTGAAAATAGTCGGGACTGAGTTCGTCATCCGAATCAAAAAAGTAGACCCATTCTTCCGTAACCATTTGCAGGGCTTTATTGCGGGCATGGCAGGCACCGGGCTTACTTTCGGCAATGAGTTGAATGGGGCAGTCGGGATGTTCGCATGCAAACTGCTCACACACTTGCCGCGAGGCATCGGTACTGGCATTGTCTACCAATATGATTTGGCTGGGTTGCACCGTACTCTGCAGTAAACTGTGGAGCGTACGGGGCAAAAAGCGTTCGCGATTATGGTAGGGTATGATGAGTGTGAACATAAACAATGCCTTTTATCATTTGAAAAAAGTAGCTACAACGTCTGCCCCACCCTTCTGTCCGGTAAACGAAGGCGTATTTAAAGCAGCGCAGCAAGGCACCCGGGGTGCCATGTATCAGGGTGAGCAGTCCGCCTTTGGCGCGCTGAACGGGTTCCGAAACGGCAAACTTGCCGCCTGTAGTCTGTCCGTCGGTCACGACTAGGTGCAGGGGTTCGTAGTACACTTTCAGACCTTGCTTCGAGGCTTGAAAAACAAAAAGTTCTTCTTCGCCACAGCCGAGATAGGCTCCCAGGCCAAAGCGTTCGTCGAAGCGGGGCAATGCGACCTGACGACGGAGCACCAGTTCGCACGAAGATATGTAAACAAAACGGGGGCGGTTGCGATATTCATAAGGAGTTGCCGGATAAGTACACAGCGGACTGCCGTCGGGACAATGCACCTGCAGTTGCAATATGTCGGCATCGGGGTGGCGGTTCAGGGCTTCGTAGATATGGGCAATGCTTTGTTCGCCATAGCGGCAATCGTCGTCGGCTATCACCAGCCAGTCGCCCTGTGCATGACTGAGGGCGCAATTCCGGTTGCGCGACAATCCGCGTCCTGCCAAATGCACCACGCGCACATCGGGCCTTTCTTTCAGCCACTCGGGCAGAGGATATTTTCGGGCAAGCGTGGTTGCGCTTCCGTTAGTCCTGCTTTCGGATTGTTCGGCACTGTGTTGCCACGAAACAAGATAACTGATTCGGGGCTGCACGGGCATGAGCAATGCTTTGATTTGATGAACACCCTCGTCGAGCGTACAAATCAAAAATTCGATATGTGGTTGAATTGTATGGGTCATGAACGAGTGTTGTATTTGGCTTGAAGCAGGTATTGAAAGTAAACGCTACATTCAAGCAACATGACTGCTCCACAGTTGTTCATGCGGTATGCAGAAACTTTGTGGGCTATGTAACTGGGGCATCGTCTGATTGGGCAAAGTAGATGCGGTGCAAGAACACGATGCAAAGTAAAAATACTCCGATAGCATCATATCAATAATTTTGAGCACCTACTTATCATTTTCAACTGCTACTTACTTACTGCAAAGGTAAACATCTTCGATAGATGTTGGAAATTATTGATACTTAAAATCTGTTTTCTTTCGTCCCTTTAGTGGGCTTTTTCTATTTTGCCATTTCACTTTGCAATTTTATGCAAACAGCCTATAATATATGTTTACCACAAAGGGCTTTTTGCTGGATTCCGAGCTTGTTTTTCTTAGTTCCGAGCTTGTTGAAATTAGTTCCGACCTAGTTGAAATTAGTTCCGAGCTTGTTTAAATTTGCATTGAACTAGTTTCTCGAAAAAAAATAGTTAATGACGTGAATCTTGGAATTAGGTTTTTGAAAAGGGTAATTGGGGCTGACGGAAGTTGGTGGAGGTGAAAGAATAAGGGACGAAAATAGATTTTTATTCCAAAAATTAAAAGAAGTTTACATCGTTGAGGGATTGATCTGAAAGACTCGAAAATGCAACGTATGCTGTTCATTTTCAACCATCATTCTTCGTGAAACGCGGAACTTAACCCTATTTTCTTAACTGGCAAGCATTTAAATCGCGATTTATACCTAAATTTGCACAAATCAAAACGGAGTGTATGCTATGAACAAGGTTACAAACAGCTGGCTGCTTTCATAGCATTCGCATATCATTCTGACATCAAACAGATATTCCCAAACATTTTCCCCGTAATAACCGAAAACATTGAAACGTTCATTATTATACTTTTTCCTGCTAACGGTGCTTTGCTCTGCATTTGCCATGCCCGAAATTCACAAACTGCCGCAACCTGCTCAGCATGCAAAACCTGAACCTGAAGAGCGCATCATTCTGAAACACGCCGACAATTTGCGCTTCAACGAAAACGAAATGCAAAGCGCACAGCGTCTGAGCGGCAATGTGGTGCTTATGCACAAGGGGATGACCATGTTTTGCGACAGTGCCATGCTTTACGAACAATCGCAAACCTTCGATGCTTTCGGTCATGTAAAAATTGTACAGGGCGACACGCTCACACTCACGGGCGACCGCTTACACTACGACGGTGAAACGCTCATTGCCGAAATGCGATTCAATGTGATCATGACGCACCGCAACCAAAAACTTTATACCGACAGCCTGTACTACGACCGCTTATATAATATGGGCTACTACGAAGAAGGTGGTAAACTCATTGATGGCAAAAACCAACTTACCTCTGATTGGGGCGAATACCACACAGACACGCGCCAGGCAACCTTCAACTACAATGTAGAACTGATTAACGACCGCTTTAAACTTATCACCGATACGCTCCACTACGACACGCAAACCAAATGGGCCGAAGTGGTGGGGGCTTCGAACATTTATTCAAATGCCGACACGCTCTATACCGAACACGGATTTTACAATTCGGACAACGAGCAGGTGAAACTTTACAAAAGGTCGAAAGCCTACGGCCGAAACCGCATCATGGAGGGCGACACCGTGTACTACGACAAAAAAACGGGTGTTATGGAGGCTTTTCAGAATGTGTCGTGTCTGGACGAAAAAAACAAGAACTTGCTTACGGGCGATTATGCCTGGTACAACGAACTGACCGGCGAGGCTATCGCTACCAAAAATGCATTGGCACGCGACTTTTCGCAGGGTAAGGATACGCTTTACTTCCATGCTGACACGCTGCACATGTATTCCTACAACCTGGAAACCGACTCGGCTTACCGCGTGCTTCATGCCTATTTTCATGCGCGGGCTTACCGAGAGGATGTGCAGGCCGTGGCCGACTCCATGGTGTTCCATTCTGCTCAAAAGAAAATCACGCTGTTTCGCGACCCTATTGCCTGGAGCGACCAGCGACAAATCGTGGGTGAAGAAATCAATGTCTACCTGAACGACTCGACCATCGACTCGGTGTATGTCGACCGGCAGGCACTCATGATTGAAAAACTCGACTCTACTCACTTCAACCAGGTGGGGGCTCAACAAATGCGTACCTACTTCGTTAAGGGCGAAGTGAGCGAGAACCGGGCGGTAGGCAATGTCATGGTGGTGAACTATCCGCTCGAAAAGGACAGCACGATTATTTACCAGAACTACGTCGAAACGGCAGAAGCCCGTATGTTCATGAAAGACAGGAAACTCAAAAAAATATGGGCTCCGGCATCGCATGGCTTCTTCTACCCCATCGGTATGGCGCCTGCCGAACGTACCCGACTCGAGGGATTTGCCTGGTTCGACTACATACGCCCCATTTCGCCCGACGATGTGTTCAAATGGCGCGGCAAAAAGGCCGGAACGGCTCTGAAACCGAGCATACGCCGCGAGGCTCCGCTGCAAAATCTGTAAAAAGCACGAACGGCTGACTGACAAACAGCATACTTCGGTCTGCCGGGGATTTTCAAATTCCCGTGCTGTGCAGTAAGCATGTTCACAAACAACCATGCCGTGGCCCGGCAAAAGGCATCACACTCAACCTTCAAAAACCAACGCTATGTCAGATATCATTCAACTTCTTCCCGACTCTGTCGCCAATCAAATTGCTGCCGGCGAGGTCATTCAGCGTCCGGCCTCCATCATCAAAGAATTGGTTGAAAACTCACTGGATGCGGGCGCATCACACATTCAGGTGGTAGTGGAGGATGCTGGAAAGACGTTGGTACAAGTTATCGACAACGGTTCCGGAATGAGCGCAACCGATGCGCGCTTGTCGTTTGAACGCCATGCCACCTCGAAAATTAAAAAGGCAACTGACCTTTTTGCCTTGCGAACCATGGGATTCCGTGGCGAAGCACTGGCATCGATTGCAGCAGTGGCTCAAGTGGAACTAAGAACCCGCAAGGAGGGCGAAGAACTAGGTACTTCCATTTGCATCGAAGGCTCTAAACTCGTTAGCCAGGAGGCTATCAGCTGTCCAATCGGTGCTAACTTTGCGGTGAAAAACTTGTTCTTCAACATTCCTGCCCGACGCAAGTTCTTAAAGTCGAACCAAACGGAGCTGACCAACATATTGACTGAATTTGAACGCATTGCGCTGGCGCACCCCGAAGTAAAATTTACTATTCATTCGGCACAAAGCGTTTTGATGGATTTACCGCAGGGCAATTTCCGTCAGCGCATTGTCAGCATCTTTGGCCGAAAAATTGATGCGCAGCTGGTACCCATTCACACAGATACTACCTTGGCTAAAATCAAAGGCTTTGTGGGTACTCCGACTGCTTCGAAGAAAAAGAATGCCCATCAGTACATGTTTGTCAATGGTCGATACATGCGGCATCCTTACTTTGCCAAAGCCATTCAAACAGCATACGACCGCCTGATACCCGAAGGACAGCAAGTGCCGTTTTTCATCAATTTTGAAGTGGATCCGGCACGCATCGACGTGAACATCCACCCCACGAAGACTGAAATCAAATTCGAGGACGACTCGGCGATATTCCAGATTCTGCTGGCTTCAGTACGCGAGGCGTTGGGCAAATCAGGGGCCATTCCGGCGCTTGACTTCGATGTTGAAGGTCGCCCGGATATTCCGCCCATGCGGTTTGAGGGTGAATCGGACATTACTCCACCGCAAATTCACATCAACACGTCGTTTAATCCGTTTGCCACAGAAAATCCTTTTACTACTGAAAATGCCGACCGACACGTCGGGAAAAATGCTTCAAAGGGTAATTATCAGGGAAACAGCACCTTTGACTCGTCTTTTGAACGCAGTGGCAGACCGGCAGTTTCGCACAATGCAACTAACTGGCAACAGGTGTACGACGAGGCAAAGAAAAGCAGCAACCACCTTTTTCCGGACGATGACACCCTGCTTTCGACGCAGGCCGACAACAAAGAACAGGAATCAGACACACCGCTATTCGATGTGTTGCCGTCTGCCGAACAGGCTTCGGTTACGAGTACGCTGACCAACGAGTTTTTACAATACCACGGACGGTATATTGTGACGCCGCTCAATGCCGGGCTGGCACTGATTGACCAGCACCGCGCGCACACCCGCATCATTTACGAACGACTGATGCGTCAACTCAAAACGCAACAGGCACCCTCGCAGCGACTTCTGTTTCCGGAAATGCTGACGGTACCCCTTTCCGAAGCGATTGTGCTGGAAGAAATTATGCCTCAGCTCCAACACGTAGGCTTCGATATTTCGCCTTTAGGACAAGGCAGCTTTTCAATTTTGGCTATGCCGCTGGGTGCCGAGGGAATGAAACCGGCAGAACTGGTAGGCTCTATCCTGGCCGATGCGGTAACTGGCGAAGCGCAAGCGGCCGACACGGTGGCTCACCTCATCGCAGCTTCGCTGGCGCAAAAAATTGCCATGCCGGTGGGACAAGCTCTCTGCAACGAAGACATGAAGGAACTGACAGAACAGCTTTTCACCTGTCAAACTCCCCAACTCACGCCTAACGGATTACCCACCATCATCATGCTGAATCCTGAAAATATGTTCTGATTCACTGCCGGATTAAAATGCTCCGGAACATACAGATACAAGATATCCTCAGATTGCAACGATTCCTATAACCAATCGCTGCATCTGAGGATTTTTTTTAACGCATCCTGTAAACGGATGCTCAAAGAAGTAGGCTCAATGCTTTATTTCACTAATTTCTTGGTTACCTTGACTGAACCATCTGCGTAACGCGAAGTTTGAATAACCAACGAACCTGCTGTCGGAGTCTTCACAACGCGGCCGGAAAGGTCGACATAGCTGACCTCAACCGGGAGGGCCGACGTACTGACTTGACCCACTGCCGTTAAGTTACCCATTGAAGTATTCGTTACTCCATCTACAGTATAGACTGATTCGACGGCAATTTTTTGCGGTGCCTCACCGACATGCAGGAACACGGTCTTGATGTCGCCGTTAGAGTAAATATCCATATTGTCGGTAAAGGCATAAGGGATATCAGTCATCGGTTCGGTGAGCATCTGATAGAATTCCGGCGTGAAAGTGTAGAGTTTGCCATCCAGATAGAAACGATATGACAGGTGTTCGGCATTGATGTAATTGCCCTCGGCATCTTCAGAGGGAACCTTAAACTGAAGCATGAGGTCGGCTTCGGAGAAGAACTGCAACGTGGGTGCAGCCGGAACTGCGGGCACATCGCCTGCATAAGCAAAAATGTGGGGCGACTTGAAGCCATCCATAGGCATGGTTAAATCGTAGTTCAAGGTCAAAATCCAATCGCTAACCAATGTATAGGTCTTTTGGTCGGCTTCGACTTTAAACTGTATGTCGCTCGGAATAACTTCCATGGTAGTCATGCCCCACTCATCGGGTTCACCTTCCTTGGCCATGGCTAGACGGAGAAAATAACGATTGTTCGAAAGCAAAATCTGGAACGGCTTGATGCTGATTACGCTATCCTTGAACGTACCTTTCACATAGTCATTGGGTGCCAAGGTACTCAATCCTTTGACATACACGTCATCGCCACTGCGTGCCACTTGCACCGGACTGCTACCCTGCTCGTGGCGCATTACCCATGATTCAAGCTGTGCACCGGCGGGCGGAATCACCTCAACCAAGTCGCTGATGGGCTGCATGGTGATTTGATTGGCAAATACAAAGAAGCCGGCATTGGCAATGTCGGGTGCGTCTTCGTAAACAGCGGCATAGATTTTATTATCGGTCTGAACAATATTGTCACCCTGAATGGTAAAGTGCATTTCGGGATGGAAAGCCTTGAAATTACCCATTTCATCCATCTCAACGGTTTCGAGATAAAGCACTTTAAAGTCGGTTTGCAACATCACCTGTCCGGCTTTCACCGTGATGTCATTGCCTTCGACGGAACCTTTAATCCAGGCATAGCGATCGGTGAGTGCATCGTAATTGGAAAGGGGAATCAAGTCGCGGAACCAAATGGTTTTTCCGTCGGCAGAACGACGAATGTGCATTTTTTCACCTTTTTGCGGACTTTCGCCCGTAAGCCCATCGTACTCGGTGGCATTCATAATCCACATTTCGTCGGTACCCTCTGGATTATAAATGGGATCGGCTCCAATGATGGCTCCGGTACCGCTGACTGCCAATTTGTGACTCAATGAGCGAACCGAACTGGCTGCCGTTGAAGGGCTGGGAAAAGAAAGGGTATGCCAGGATGCAACAACTGTTGACTGCGAAAAGGCCCAAACCGGCCATAAAACTGCAAAAGCAAGAACAAGGCGTAAAAGTTTCTTCATAATATAAAGATAATTAAGTAAAACAATAACAGTCGTCTATCAAAAAGGGCCGCACTGCGTTAATGTGTTCTTACATTATGCAGCAAATATGCAAAATGTTTTTCATATACTACAAACATTTTCTGCTTTTTCTTTATAAAACTACACGGAATTGAAGAAATATCGTAAATTAACAATCAAATACTTGAAATTTAGGTATTAGAACGGTGGTTTATTATCAAAACGCCCCAATGATAGAAATAATGTATTTTTAATGCGAAATACTTGTAAGCAAACGCAATATTTATGTATCTTTGTAAACATAGAATAAGAATATTTGAAAATATGGGTGAATTAAGGCTTGTTTCCGATTGTTTGCCCCAATCTTCAGCTTCTTTAATTTTAGGAATTAACCGCTGCTTGCTGGCGGTTTAACACATTGATATATGAAGAAATTTTTTATTGCATTGGCTTTTTTAGGACTTACCTCTGCATCTACTTATGCTCAGGATACAGAAGTTCCTACTAAAAAATACAGCGTTGCCACAAATTCATTTTGGGCAAATTGGTTCGTAAGTGCCGGTTTTACGGGCAATACTTTCTTTACATCACAGGAAAGTTATGTAGACAACAATCCCTTTAGCAACAAGCGCGGAACATTGGGCTTTACGGCTGCCATTGGAAAATGGTTTACGCCGGGCATTGGTTTAAGAACTAAGTTCGATGGCGTTTGGTCGAAACAGGTGAACACAAATACCAACCATCCGTTATACAATACGGTAAACTTACACGAGGATGTGCTCTTTAACTTGTCGAACATGCTGTGCGGATACAACGAAACGCGCGTTTGGAACTTTATTCCTTACGTGGGTGTGGGTTGGATTCGAAACACGAATACCAAGGAAGACGAAGTTTCGTACCACTTTGGTTTGCTCAACAATTTCCGCGTGAGCAAACGAGTGCAACTCTTTGCCGATTTAAACATCACTGCTTACGATGGCGAACTTGACGGTATGCGCCCCGATCATTGGTCAGAAAAGGGTACTTTCGAATCGCGCAACTGGGACAAACGCATTTCGCTCGACTTGGGTGTTACCTATAATATCGGTAAATATAAGTGGGAAAAGACACCCGATGTTGATGCGCTCATCGCTATGAACAACGAACAGATGGATGCCTTGAACCAGTCGCTCAAGGAACAGCAGGACGAAAATGCCCGCTTGCGCGAAATGTTGGAAGCTGAAAAGAACAAGCAGATAACTGCGACGAAAACTTCGAAGGAATTTGTAGGTACATCAGCCAGTGTATTCTTTAATATTAACTCTGACAAAATTGCCAGCCGCAAGGATTTGGTAAATGTAAAAGAAATGGCAGAATATGCCAAGAATAACAATGCCAAGATTATTGTAACGGGTTATGCTGACAGCAAAACGGGCTCGGCAGCATACAACAAGCAGCTATCGAAGAAGCGTGCTGAAACTGTTGCTAACGAACTCGTTAAAATGGACGTTGCACGCGAAAACATCATTGTAAAGGCTGAAGGAGGTGTCGACAACATCGCTCCGTTCTCATACAACCGACGCGCAATGGTCAAAATACAGTAACAAGGCAAGTTCACTAATTATTTAGTACATTATAATTGGCTGACAAAGGCTACGCCTGCTAATTTACCACAAAATCAGGCTGCACCTCAGCATAGCATTTAGAACCTAAAATCCTATACCACTTGCAAATTGGGGTATAGTTGAAACAATTATTTCACACATTTATCTCACATTTTTCAAAAGCAGACTGCCTACATGAGTAATAATGGTGCAGTCTGCTTTTTTTATGGCCATTTAGCAAGCGTACATAGTTGAGAAGAAAAAACAAAGTATAATTTTGATTATACTTCCTCCCCAAAACTTTACAGAATGTTCTGTTTAGCACGCAAAACAGATTTTTTTGTCGAAAATATTGTAGGCATATCCTTTTTTTCATTACCTTTGCGTTATTATTACACGTAAAAGATGTATTGTTATACTATGTAGGCAGAAGCCTTCGCAGCTCATTTTAGCAATATTGTCTTTTAAATAGCCTATCCTGAATGTAATCATCCATTAATAGTTTAAATCATTTATGAAAAAGTTATTTATCGCACTTGCCTTCTTAGGACTTACGTCCGCATCGGTTTCTGCTCAGGAAACTGAAGTACCTCAAAAGAAACACAGTGTTGCAACCAATTCATTTTGGTCAAACTGGTTTATCAGTGCCGGCTTTGCCGGAAATGCCTTCTACACGTCACAAGAAGATGACCGTGTGAAAGGAAATCCGTTCAGCGACAAGCGTGGAACGCTTGGATTTACCGTTGCCATTGGTAAATGGTTTACACCGGGAATTGGTTTACGTACCAAATTTGATGGTGTATGGGGTAAACATGTTGAAACGGATAACATTCATCCTATTTACAACATGATTAACCTACATGAAGACGTGATGTTCAACTTATCGAACATGATTTGTGGCTACAATGAAAAACGCGTCTGGAATTTCATTCCTTATGTAGGTATCGGTTGGGCTCGTAACACAACTACCAAAACCGATGAGATTTCTTACCATTTTGGTTTGTTGAACAACTTCAGAGTAAACAAGCGCGTACAAATCTTTGCTGATTTGAATCTAGCTGCTTACGAAGGACGATTTGACTTGAACAGCGGTTCAAATGCTCTCAAAGATCCCTGGGCTACTAACAGAAAATCTAATAGACGCCATTGGGATAATAAACTTAGCCTTGAAGTGGGTGTAACCTATAACATTGGCAAATGCAACTGGGAAAAGACGCCTGATGTTGATGCGCTCATCGCTATGAACAACGAACAGATGGATGCCTTGAACCAGTCGCTCAAAGATCAGCAGGATGAAAACGCTCGTCTGCGTGAAATGCTGGAGGCTGAAAAGAACAAGAAGCCCGCTGCTACTACTGAAACAGAAAAGGAATATGTTGGCATTTCATCAAGCGTATTCTTCAACATCAACTCTGACAAAATTGCCAGCCGCAAGGATTTGGTTAACGTGAAGGAAATGGCTGAATATGCTAAGAGCAACAATGCCAAGATTGTTGTAACGGGTTATGCTGACAGCAAAACGGGTACTGCAGAATACAACAAGAAACTCTCTGAAAAGCGTGCTGAAGCTGTTGTAAACGAACTCGTTAAGATGGGCGTTAGCCGTGACAACATCATCGTTAAGGCTGAAGGTGGCGTTGACAACATCGCTCCGTTCTCATACAACCGCCGCGTAATGGTGAAAATTCAGTAATACACAAATAATGGTATAACTTTGGCGTTTATTCGCCATTTTCAAACCTGATAAATTATAGGCTGCATCTTTATCACAAAAGGATGCAGCCTGTTTTATTATACCTTTATAAATGCAATAAATAGACAGAATAACTATGTATCAATAGATATTTCCCGGGGAGGGATACACCTACATCATCAATCATTCTAAGATCAATAACGTAATAACCGAAAACAAAACGACTTGGCTGTGCAATACGATTCTAATGGGAAATTCCGAATCCGTTTTTCATGCATTTCGGCAAGGAGCCTCTTTGGTGTGATTTGGCGCATGCTTTCGCACGTATTCAAAATTTGCTCCAATGAAGTTAGTTGTTATGAAGGCATGAAAAACGTATCCATCCCATCTACCCCATTCTTTTATATC
>FR901775.1:7482-11412 GCA_000437675.1 Prevotella sp. CAG:891 | reverse complement strand
ATATCAACAGAAAAAGATATTCTTAAGGGACGACTACATAAAAATCAGGACCCACTTCCCTCCACCTGCTGTCCGTAGTTTGAGTCAAACCAAAGAAAATCAAGCTTTTCTTTGGCTCTGCATTCGGTTTGCACTATCTTTGCACAATAAACGCGTATTTGTGCTTTTCGTAAAGCGCAATTCAGTCGCGTAATTGGCTTAATATTTACTCCTTACATCCCTATGTCCATCACAAAGACCAGACAAAAACTCCTTGAAGTGGCACGTTCACTCTTTGCCCACAGAGGACTCGAAGCAACTACGATGAACGATATCGCCGCTGCTTCGGGACGTGGAAGACGTACGCTTTACACTTATTTCCGCAATAAAGAGGAAATATATTACGCTGTAATTAAGGAAGAACTCGAACGACTTTCAGACAAAATGGGCGTGGTGATGACACTCGAAGCTGAACCGGAAGAAAAAATATTTTCGCTCATTTATGCGCATCTCGACATCATCCGCGAAGCCGTGGCTCGCAACGGTACGCTGAGGGCAGAGTTCTTTCGCAACATCTGGATGGTCGAAAAGGTGAGAAAGGCTTTCGACGAGGAAGAACACCGCTTGCTCGTGCAACTGCTGCAGGAAGGAGTAGATCAAGGACGTTTCCATATCGAAAATGTGGGTTTGATGGCAGATATCATGCACTATTCGGTAAAAGGACTCGAAGTACCCTACATCTACGACCGCCTGGGCGAAGGACTCGAGGACGATGAAGCTTCGGTAATGGTGAAAGGGATGATTAACCGGGTGCTCAACGTCAATATGGAGGAGGCAGAACAGCCCGCTCAATAGATTATTTCAACTTACAATATTAACTCATATATTAAAATGGGACTTTTAACTGGTAAAACTGCCTTGGTAACGGGTGCTGCCCGTGGTATCGGCAAGGCTATCGCGCTGAAATTCGCAGAAGAAGGCGCTAACATTGCTTTCACTGATTTGGTAATTGACGAAAACGGCGAAGCTACTCGTCAGGAAATCGAAGCTAAGGGCGTGAAGTGTCTTGCTTACGCTTCGAATGCTGCTGACTTTGCTCAAACTGCCGAGGTGGTGAAGAAGGTGCATGAAGATTTCGGTTCTATCGACGTGTTGGTAAACAATGCCGGTATTACGAAGGACGGCCTGATGCTCCGCATGACCGAACAGCAGTGGGACGCTGTGATTGGCGTAAACTTGAAGTCGGCTTTCAACTTTATCCACGCTTGCACGCCCATCATGATGCGTCAGCGCAAGGGCTCTATCATCAACATGGCTTCGGTAGTAGGTGTTCACGGTAATGCCGGACAGGCCAACTACGCTGCTTCAAAGGCTGGTATGATTGCTTTGGCTAAGAGTGTGGCTCAGGAAATGGGTAGCCGCGGTGTGCGTGCCAACGCCATTGCTCCCGGCTTTATCGAAACGGCCATGACTGCTGCTCTGCCCGAGGACGTTCGCAAGGAATGGATGAAGTCTATCCCCCTGCGTCGCGGTGGTAAGCCCGAGGATATTGCCGATGTGGCTACTTTCCTCGCTTCAGACCTGGCTTCTTACGTAACCGGACAGGTTATTCAGGTTGACGGCGGTATGAATATGTAATGCTGCCCGGCTGTAACACCAAGGGCGAGCCTTTGCTGTTATGGCTCATTCCTATTTAAACAAAAAAAATCACGGCCGGGCCGCTTATGTTAACACAAGCCCGAGCCGTGATTCTTTTCATGTAAATGGGGCGATAATAATTGTTGCACGCCTGCCCGTAGATTCCGAGCAGCTGGAGCAGTATGTCGTTCGCTCGCATTTACTTGTAATTTAAGAAATAAAGAAATAAAAAATAAACCACTCCTTTTTAAGCCTTTCTTTATGGAAGTACTTTACGAAGATAACCATGTGATTATCGTGAACAAAGCAGCCGGCGAAATTGTGCAAGGCGACAAAACAGGCGATGCACCGCTGAGCGATGCCGTGAAAGCCTATATCAAGGAAAAATACCATAAACCGGGCGAGGTGTTTTTAGGCGTGGTTCACCGCTTAGACCGCCCGGTAAGTGGAGTAGTGGTGTTTGCCCGCACCAGCAAGGCATTGACCCGACTGAACGAAATGTTTCGCAACGGTAAGGTAAAGAAAACCTATCACGCCATGGTTTGTGCCCGTCCGGCCACCGATGAGTCCCTGCTCACCCATTGGCTCACGCGAAACGAAAAACAAAACAAAGCATACGCCCATCAGCGCGAGGTGCCCGGCTCGAAAAAAGCCGTGCTCGATTACCGCCTGATTGGCACTTCCGAACGCTATTTCCTGCTCGAAGTAAACCTGCACACCGGTCGCCATCATCAAATTCGTTGCCAGCTGGCGGCTGCGGGCTGTGTGATTAAGGGCGACTTGAAGTATGGTGCGCGCCGTTCAAATCCAGATGGCTCAATTTCGCTGCACGCCCGCCACGTCGAGTTCGAACACCCCGTGAGCCATCAAATCATCAGCGTCGAAGCCCCTTATCCCGAAGCCGACAAGTTGTGGCTGGTATTTGCTTAGTAACTGTAATATTCTTTTTATGATTTCTAAGTAGATGTGTCAATAAACTCATTGCATGATATAAAAAAAGAATTTCAACATCTACTTAATTATATATACATATCAAACAATGACAATAGGTATTATCAATGCCATGCACAAAGAGCATGAGCAGCTTGTAGCCCTTCTGGCCGATGTGAACGAAGTAACCCACGGCCGTTTTTCATTTACCGAAGGCACGCTCAACGGCCATCGCCTCGTACTCATGGAAAGCGGTATCGGCAAAGTGAATGCTGCTGTCGGAGCCGTAGAACTCATCAATCACTATCAGCCCGATGCACTGATTAACACCGGCGTGGCAGGCGGTATCGATACCTCGCTCGGTGTGATGGACGTAGTAGCCGGAAGCCGTGTAGCCTATCACGACGTGGACTGCGGACCCGAATCCTTGCCCGGACAAGTTCAGGGACTTCCGCTCTATTACGAAGCCGACCCCAAACTCCTGGCCGCAGCGCAACATTTGCAGGCCGGAACCACGCGCATTCACACCGGACTTATTTGCAGCGGTGACCAGTTTATTACCGACCGCACACAGCTCGATGGCATCAAGCAGCGTTTCCCCGAAGGCCTGGCCGTCGACATGGAAAGCGGTGCCTTGGCCCAAGTGTGCCACCTTTATGGCATTCCCTTCCTGAGCTTCCGCATCATCAGCGACACCCCCGGAGCCGATAATCATTTCGACCAATATCTGAACTTCTGGGGCGAAATGGCCAACCGCTCCTTTGGCGTGACCGAAGCCCTGCTGCGCGCCATCTGCTGCTAAACACGCTCGCGCTGCACGCATTGATTACTTCTCCACTTGATTGCCTCTCCACATTTTACCCCAACACATTCTGAAATCATTTATGGAAAAAATAGCCTCTTTCACCATCAATCACCTGAAACTCAACCGCGGTATCTATGTGTCGCGCCGTGACCGCGTGGGCGACGAAGTACTCACCTCGTTCGACGTGCGCATGAAACTGCCCAACCGCGAACCCGTGCTCGGACAAGGCGCCATTCACACCATCGAACACCTTGCCGCCACCTTCTTGCGCAATCATCCCGTGTGGAAAGACCGCATTGTTTACTGGGGCCCCATGGGTTGCCTTACCGGAAACTACTTTATTGTGAAGGGCGAGGTGAGCAGTGCCGACATTCTGCCCCTCATGAAGGAAACCTTCAGCTTCATTGCCGACTTCGATGGCGAAATTCCCGGAGCTACAGCCCAGGACTGCGGCACCTGGCTTCTGCACGACCTGCCTATGGCACGTTATGAAGCTCAAAAATATCTGACCGAAACGCTTAACTGCGCCACCGAAGAAAACCTGGTGTATCCCGAATAGTCGTGTCGGAATCTCTCCT
>FR901775.1:0-7436 GCA_000437675.1 Prevotella sp. CAG:891 | reverse complement strand
TAACAAACAATGAAGCAATATCTTGAACTGCTCTAACAAACAATGAAGCAATATCTTGAACTGCTGCAACGCATTCAAACCGAAGGAGTGAAGAAAGGCGACCGTACGGGCACAGGCACACTCAGCGTCTTCGGACACCAAATGCGTTTCAACCTGGCCGACGGTTTTCCCCTCGTTACCACAAAAAAACTTCACCTCAAATCCATCATCCACGAACTACTTTGGTTTCTGAAAGGCGACACCAACGTGCATTACCTGCAAGAAAATGGCGTGCGCATCTGGAACGAATGGGCCGACGAAAATGGCGATTTAGGCCACGTTTACGGTTATCAGTGGCGTTCGTGGCCCGATTACAACGGACAAAGCATTGACCAAATCAGCGAAGTTGTTCGGCAAATTAAGGAAGACCCCGATTCGCGCCGCATCATCGTATCGGCATGGAACGTGGCCGACCTCAACCACATGAACCTCCCCCCGTGCCACCTGCTTTTCCAGTTTTATGTGGCCGAAGGAAAGTTGTCACTTCAGCTTTATCAGCGTTCGGCCGATACCTTCCTCGGCGTACCCTTCAACATAGCCAGCTATGCCCTTTTGCTGCAAATGATGGCCCAGGTAACTAATTTGCAACCCGGCGAATTTATTCACACCACCGGCGACACCCATCTTTACCTGAACCACCTCGATCAAGCCCGTTTGCAGCTCAGCCGTACGCCCCGTTCGCTGCCCCAAATGCACATCAATCCCGATGTAAAAAGCATTTTCGACTTCCGCTACGAAGATTTTGAGCTCGTAGGCTACGACCCTTGGCCTCACATTGCCGCCCAGGTATCCGTGTAGCCACACACTTACATACCACTTTCTCACGGAGTCCGTCTGCGCAAATACCCATCCATCCTGTCAAACCCATCAAAGCCATGTCACAGTTACCTGCCGACTTTATCACCCAAATAACCCAACTGCTCGGAGCCGACGAAGCCTCGGCGCTATGCACCGCACTCACCGGCAGCGAAGCCCCGGTCAGCATACGGCGCAATCCGCTCAAACCCGTCGAAACCCTGCCCGAAGCCGAAGTCGGCGCTGTGCCCTGGTGTGACGCAGGATGCTATCTCGCCGCCCGTCCACGTTTTACTTACGACCCCCTGCTGCACGCCGGCTGCTATTACGTGCAGGAAGCCGCCTCCATGTTTGTTGAGCAAGCCTACCGGCGCATCGTAGCCGACTTTCAGCCCCACCGCCTACTCGACCTCTGCGCAGCCCCCGGCGGCAAAAGCACCCTGTGGCGCAGTTTGTTGCCCGCCGAACATTTGCTCGTGGCCAACGAACCCATTCGCCAACGCGCCCAGATATTGGCCGAGAATCTGGCGAAATGGGGACACCCCGACACCGTAGTAACTTCAGCCTATCCCGCCGAGTTTGCCGGTTTAGGCAGTTTCTTCGATGTCGTGGCCGCCGACGTGCCCTGCTCCGGCGAAGGCATGTTCCGTAAAGACGAAAACGCCCGCACTGAATGGTCGCTTCAAGCCGTAGCCGACTGTGCCGAACGCCAATGGCAAATCATCAGCGACATTTGGCCCACCTTGCGCCAAGGCGGCTACCTCGTTTACAGTACCTGCACCTACAATCGCGCCGAAAACGAAGACAATGTCTACCGCATCTGTCGCGAACTCGGTGCCGAAACCGTAGAACTCCCCGTACCCACCGAATGGAAAATCAGCGGCGATACCACCGGACGCAATCTTCACGTCTATCATTTCTTCCCCCACCGAACCCAAGGCGAAGGTCTCTTCCTTTCGCTGCTGCGCAAAACCGCTGAGGCCCCGGTGATGAAAGAAAAGAAGCGCAAACGCGGTTCCGAGTCCAGCTCCGCTGTCAAGAACGCCGCCGCAGCCGCCCGATGGATACAGCCCGCCGAGCAGTTTAAACTGTTGCCCGTAGGCGAAGGCCAACTTGCCGCCGTGCGTCAAAGCCTGGTAGCCGATGTTCGCAGCATCACCGAAACCGTGCGCGCGCTCACCGTCGGCGTACCCCTTGCCGAAGAAAAAGGTCGCAAACTCATTCCGCAGCATCACCTCGCCCTGTCGGCAGCGTTAAACCGCGAAGCCTTTCCCACCGTTGAACTCAGTTTGGAACAAGCCTTGAGCTATTTGCGTCGCGAAGCCCTTTGTCTCCCAGCCGAAGCCCCTCGCGGCTATGTGCTGATCACCTATCAGAACCATCCCTTAGGTTTTGCCAATAATCTCGGAACGCGCGCCAACAATCTCTATCCGCAGGAGTGGCGCATACGCAACTGACAGCCACACCTTTAGCAGCGCACAAGTCCACTTTTTTGTGCCGAACGAGCTTCGCCTCCGAATTTCGCCATGTAGCACCCCGTCAGCTCAGAAAAAATTGTAACTTTGCACCGCATACAGGAAACGGCATTTTAGTATTCCGTTTTCATCCTCACAATTCACTTTATGAAGCATCAAGCTATTTGGAAATACATATATATTGTTCTATTTCTCTCATTCGGCATACAAAATGCGGTTGCTGACAAAGAAAAACGTAATTTTACACTCGTAATCGACGCCGGACACGGCGGACACGATGGCGGTGCCGTAGGTTCTTTTTCGAAAGAGAAAAATATCAATCTCTCCGTGGCTCTGGCTTTCGGACGCTTGGTCGAGGAAAACTGCCCCGATGTCAAGGTTATTTACACCCGCAAACGCGACGTGTTCATTCCCCTGCAGCGCCGCGCCGACATAGCCAATTCCAATCACGCAGACCTGTTTATTTCCATTCACACCAACTCCCTTCCCAAGGGAGCCGTAGCCTATGGTTCCGAAACCTACACGCTCGGTATGGCGCGCGCCTCGGCCAATCTCGATGTAGCCAAACGCGAAAACTCCGTCATTACGCTCGAGGACAATTACCAGCAAACTTACAAAGGTTTTAATCCCAACAAAGCCGAAAGCTATGTGATATTCGAACTCATGCAGGACCGCTACATGAAGCAAAGCGTTGATTTGGCCCGTTGCATTCAACGTCAGTACCGTTCGGTCGGCCGCCCCGACAAAGGCGTACATCAAGCCGGTTTTTTGGTGCTTCGCAACACCTCCATGCCCTCAGTCCTCACCGAGTTAGGTTTCATTTCCACTCCCTCCGAGGAGCGTTACCTCAACTCCGCAGCCGGACAGCAGGAACTCAGCCGCAGCATTTACAACGGCTTCCTTGCCTACCGTCGCCAGCACGACCGGCGCAAGCACGATTTGCCCGCCGACCTTCCGCTCAAACAGCGCGAAGCCGCGCAAAACCAAAAAGAAAAACAATCGCGCACTGAAAAAAGCCGCGACGACAAGGAAAGCACCCCATCGAATGCCACACGCAGTTCAGTCAAAACAGAAACTGAAAGCCGCGACGCTGCAGTGGTGCCCGTGAATGTTGTCCCGACAAGCCAGCTCAACCAGTCATCTCAGCGCAATGACGAAGAGCCGCGCAACGAAACGTCCGCCAAGCAACACGAGAAAACCGCGCAGCCTGCCGAACACAGCGAACACGCCGCCACGCACGTAGCCAAGCCGCTCCGTACGAAATCGGCCCCCCGCGCCATCACCCAAAAGCGAACTGCCGAGAAAGCCGAACGTACAACCAAGGAAAAGCGTCCCATGCTCGGCAATGTCGTAACCTACTGCATTCAACTGGCAGCCGGAACTCGCGAAATTTCGCCCCGCGACCCCCAGTTCAAGGGACTCACCGTAAAGCGAGTGAAAGAAGGCAACCTCTATAAATACTATCACGGTTCGTTCACGAACTATGCCGAAGCACATCGCGCCATGCCCGGAGTGTTGAAGAAACTCCCCGATGCCTATATGGTAGCCTTTCTCAATGGTCAGAAAGTAACCATTAAGCAAGCCCGTGCAGCCGAACGCAAGTAAGCCCTACGCTTCTGCGCCGCCACTCCCCCCATATCATGGGCATCCCAATCCTTTAAGTACAACCTCATTCACCATACAATGAAGAAAGAAATTAAAATTGCCCTTACCGCTGTAGTAGCCCTTGTGCTGCTGTTTATAGGACTCAATTTCCTCAAGGGTATCAATGTTTTTCAATCCACTAATACCTATTACGTAAAGTTCAAGAACGTTGTAGGTCTTTCAGTGTCGAATCCCGTTTATGCCAATGGCTATCCTGTCGGCATTGTCCGCAGCATTGCCTACGATTACCAGCGCTGCGATAATGTCGTAGTCGGCATTGAACTCGACGACGAAATGCGCGTGGCACAAGGCACCACAGCCGAACTCGAAACCGACCTCATGGGTGGCGTGAAAATGAACCTCCTCATGGGTCCCAATCCTGCCAAGAACCTCGAACAGGGCGACACCCTTGCAGGCGATATTCACAAAGGCATGATGGACAAGGTACAAACCATGGTACCCGCCATTGAAAAGATGGTGCCCCAGCTCGATTCTATC
The DNA here is from genome assembly GCA_000437675.1 of Prevotella sp. CAG:891. Classification (GTDB taxonomy): domain Bacteria; phylum Bacteroidota; class Bacteroidia; order Bacteroidales; family Bacteroidaceae; genus Alloprevotella. The sequence continues at coordinate 2,985 of FR901775.1, read as the reverse complement.
ATGCAGAATCTCAACAAACTGTTAGCCGACCCCGCACTGGCGCAAACGCTCAAAAACACAGCAGCCCTTACCGGCGAACTCAAGCAAAGTGCCGAGCAGCTCAACGTGATGATGAAGGGCGACATTCCCGCCACCCTCGCCAGTTTGAAGAAAGCATCGGCCAATGCAGAAAAACTTTCAGCCAATCTGGCCGCTCTTGATGTGCAGACCACGCTCAACAATGTAAACAAAACCATTGAAAGTGCACACAACCTTTCGAAGCAGATGGGCGATATGGCCGAAAACCTCGACCGCAAGCTCAAGGGAACCGACAGTACGCTCGGTCTTTTCCTCAACGATCGCGGTGTTTACGACAATCTCAACTCAACCTTGCGCAATGCCGATTCACTCATGATCGACCTCAAGGCACATCCCAAGCGCTACGTTCACTTCTCAGTGTTCGGACGTAAAGACAAATAAAGTTGAGGCCCCACACATAAGCATGGCCTTATGCACCAGCAAACACGAAGCGGCATTCATTCGCAAACCGCCGGTTCGCAAGCACGAAAGCGGCAGCAGAACGACAACATTCTGCTGCCGCTTTTTCCGCCTCTCGTTTGTTAGTAAAACGTATCCATCACGCCGCTCCTTCTTTTGGGCTTTCAGACAGGCCTACCTGCCTTACTTTCTGTTGTATCAAAATGTCAAAGAACGCTGAATGAATCAATAAGAGTAATTTGTTTTTTCATCTGCTGAGGCTGAGGTGCAGCTTATCAATGCTGCTGCACAGTAAAGCCTTTATTGCGAATGCAAAGATACCACACAAACACCGCCAAATCCAAATTTTTCAGCCACTCGATATCGCACCTCCACTTTTTTCGTCCTTCGAAAATAGCAGGAAAACCCTTTATTTACAGGCACTTCCACCACCATTTTCAGCGATTCAACAAAGTGAAATAGGGATATGTTTTTAGGGCTTCCACCATGCGGCCTATCAAACCACGGTTTCTTTAAAAAACAAAAAACCTCTTTCACGCACCCTACATACCACACCCGCTACATCGCCCCATAGCGCACCCTTGCAAAATATTACTCAAACTAAATAAAATAGAAAAATGCTTTGCAAGAGTGTTCGGTTTATGTAACTTTGTAGTCCCGAATTTACAATCCCACCCCAACAATGGACACATCCCACCCGAATGCATGGCAAAACTGCCTGAATATCATACAAAATGCTATCCCGAGCCAACATTTTACCACTTGGTTCGAGCCTCTTTCGTGTATGGGTGTGAACAATGGTATGCTCACGGTTGGCGTGCCCAACAAATATTTTGCCGAATATTTCGACCAGCATTACGCCGCTTATCTCATGAAAGCCGTGTCGCAGATCTACGGACCGGGATTGAAACTTCAATACAAGTTGCCGCCCGAACCGGTGGGTAACATTCAGAACGAGCCGATTCTCAAAACCGCACCCCCACAGCCAACGGTCGAGAAAAACTCGCTCAACACCGTGCAGAACCGCGGACCCTTACCCAAACTCGATCCGCAGCTTAATCCGCGCTACACCTTCCGAAACTTTGTAGAAGGACAGAGCAACAAACTCCCCCTCAGCGTCGGACTCAGCATTGCCGAAAATCCGGGAAAAAACACCTTCAACCCCTTCTTCCTGTATGGGCCGAGTGGGGTAGGCAAAACCCATCTCGTCAATGCCATCGGCGTACGCATTCGCGAACTCTATCCCGAAAAGCGCGTACTCTTTGTGTCGGCACACGTGTTCAAAACCCAGTACACCGACTCGGTGCTGCACAACACACCCAACGATTTCATCAACTTTTATCAGACCATCGATGTACTGATTATCGACGACATTCAGGAAATCACCACCACCAAAACGCAGCAAGCCTTTTTCCACATATTCAACCACCTGCAGCAAAACAGCCGACAGATTATCATGACCTGCGACCGTCCCCCCGTGCTGCTCGAAGGCATGGAAGACCGCATGCTCACACGCTTTAAGTGGGGTATGACTGCCGAAATGGAAAAGCCCGATACCAAGTTGCGTCGCGACATTCTCATTTCGAAAATTCGCCGCGACGGACTGGTCATTCCGCCCGACGTGGTGCAGTACATAGCCCAAAACGTGGAGTGCAGTGTGCGCGAAATCGAAGGCATTGTCAATTCCATCATGGCCTATTCCGTAGTCGACAACTGCGAAATCGACCTACAGCTCACCCAGCGCGTCGTGTCGCGTGCCGTCAGTTTAGAGCAAAAGGAAATCACCAATGACGACATCATAGCCGTGGTGTGTAAGCATTATGCCATCAAGCAAAAGGAAATAGTGTCGAAAAGCCGCAAGCAAGTCATTGTGCAAGCCCGTCAGCTCGCCATGTTCCTTTGTCACAAATACACCGACACCACTTACAGCCAGTTAGGCCGTATGTTCGGCAAGCGCGACCACAGCACCGTACTCTATGCCTGCAATCAGGTCAGCTGCCGTCTGGGTGTCGACAAGTCCTTCCGTCGCGAAGTAGAAGAAATCGAAATGCTGCTTCAGTGCTAACTCCCTGCCAAATGCCCAAGCAAGGCCGAAAATATTTGGCTGTTTAGAAATAAAATCTTAAATTTGCAACCAATTCGTTGCGATATGCCCACTTCCCAAAGGAAGGTTCGTACGCTGCAAAGTGAGCGTCAAAGCCTATAGCAACACCTAAGGAAAGGTGCTCGAGTGGTTGAAGAGGCACGCCTGGAAAGCGTGTAAACGCCTAAAGCGTTTCGGGGGTTCGAATCCCCCTCTTTCCGCATTTCTAACGGAGCATTTTAATGAAATCTCCAGCAATCATTCACCGAGGATGTGTCAGCAAACATATCCTCGGTTTTTTTTGTTTAAGCCGAAAATCGTGTCGTTTCGGGTTATTCCGGGTCAGTAGCCAATTCATGGGGATGCCTCGACAATGGTTTCTGTATATTATGACAAACAATTTATAGCATACATTTCGGTTATAA
>FR901774.1:11803-23327 GCA_000437675.1 Prevotella sp. CAG:891 | reverse complement strand
TCCGAAGCTCATGCCTTTAGGCGTGGGTAGCTCACATCAATGCTCTACACAGCATTTACTGCCTGTTGCTGGTAGTTGTTAACCCATATACTTTTCCACCTAATCTATGAAGTCATTCCCACATTATCCTCAATTAGACACCATGGACTGCGGTCCGGCCTGTTTGCGTATGATAGCCAAATATTATGGCCGTCATTACACGTTGCAGACCTTGCGCGAACGTTCGTTTATAACGCGCGAAGGTGTGTCAGCAGTGTGGCATCTTTTGCCAATGAACAGGGAATGTATTTGGTCGAAGTGCAATTCCCGATGGCTGTCAGCAAGGCATTGCAAACACAACCTACCACTTTAAAGGCTCAAATCATAGTTCGGAATAAACGATTGATTGAACATCTGTTGCAACCGATGGGAAGGTTATTGAATGATGACTAATACCTATAGCCAGTATTTATGAAAAATGTTTTTGAACAAGTATTGCAACAATTGCATGTACCTTATACCAAGAAATATGCACGCAACATTTATTTACAGCACCCGGACCGTAATAATTTATGGGGAATAAGTGATTTGTTAGCGTTGTATGATATCAGCAATGTGTCAATATCAATGTCAGATAAAGAAGACATTGATCGGTTATCAGTGCCATTCCTTGCAGAGTTTTCTCAGGATTTGGTGCTTGTTACGCAGTGCAATTCTGATTTTGTTGAAATTGTTTGGAAAAATTCGTTGGTTAAGATTGCCAGACAGCAGTTTCTCCGTTCATGGACGGGAGTTGTAAAGCCGGTGGCTCAGGTATCGGATTTGCCTTTTAATCAAAGGTTATCTTGAATTTTAGCTATTAAGCTATGAACTTTCAGAGTACTTATCGTAAGATTCCATCGAGGAATTTTTACGATAAGTATTTGAATTTCTGATGGATAATTGATAGAAAATGAATCTTAAAATTTAAGGATATGCAGAGGATAGTATGGCTATTGATATTCTTTTTGTTTGGCACATCGGTTTTTGGTCAAGTGACTGAACTGACTGAGGAAGAACTAAAGGCTAAAGGGTGGAAATTACTGGATCCCCAAATTGTCGTTTCTGATGGAGATTTGCAGATAGGTCCCTTTGATGTGCGCGATTTTTATACGCGTGAACGATTCATTGATAAGGATGGGTTGCAGATTTCGATTTATAAGGCAGACAGTACTACATTGCTGAGCAATTATATAAGGTACAGTATAGCTAATATAAATGGAGTCCGTAAAATATACGACAGTTATGTAAATATACCTTTGCTGCGTCGAATCGTCATCAAGGTTGAAAAGGAAGGGTATGACCCCGTTGTGATGGCTGTTGACCTTCCCGATGAAAAGGACTTGAAGCGTGAAAAAGATGGTAAGTATCATTGGAATAAGTTGGACCGGATATTGATTAACCGCAGCATCGTGACCAAACAGCTGGGCGAGGCAAGTGTCACGGCTTCGCGGCTGCAAATGGTGGTGAGGGGCGACACGCTGGAGTACAATGTGGCCAATTTGCAACTGACTGCCGGTTCGATGCTCGACAACCTGATTCGCAATTTGCCGGGGGCACAGCTCGACAAGAACGGACGCATTTCGGTGAACGGTGAGTTTGTATCGAAGTTGCTTGTAAACGGCCGTGAGTTTTTTAACGGCGATGTGATGGTGGCTTTGCGAAACTTGCCTTACTACACCGTAGGTAAAATCAAGGTGTATCATAACATAGGCAGTGGTTTTGTGAGTAAGGCCGATTCGCTCCGCAGCTTGCGCAACGCAAGCCTGACCATGGATGTGCGGCTGAAAAAGATGTACCGAAAGGTGTGGCTGGCCAATATGGAGATAGGCGGCGGTTCGCGAACACACCAGGATTGGAGCAATGTGTATTTCGGACGTTTTTTTGTGATGCGCTTTACCGACCATTCGAGCATAGGCATTTACGGTATAGCCAATAATATCGGCAAAAATTACTCGGCCACGCACAATGGAAACTGGCGCGAGATGGTGGCGTATGGCCTTGGCGGTGAACCCATAACGCAGTCGGGTGGTATTGATTTTTCGGTGGATGGCAAAAAAACCGAAGTGAAATTTCATACAGACCTACAGGTGAAGAACGAGAAAAACCTGATGGAAAACTGCATTTCGAACCAAACATTTCTGTCGAATGGCGATATATTCGACCGATATAGGTTTATGAAACGCAGCCGCACGTTTCAGGCAGACTGGACCGCGCGTTTGGAAAAGGATTTCAAGCATTTCAAATTTTCGCTCGACCCTAAAATCAGCTATTCTCGCAACCGTGAATATGAAGAAGACCAATCGGCTTTGTTCAACGGAGACCCTATGGATCGGACGCGGTGTGCATCGCTCGACAGCATTTTCGATGCTTCGCGCAGTGATCGGCTCATGGATTTGCTGATTAAACGCAGCCGGAGCATGGCACGCGAAAAACGCTCGTGGTTCAGAACAGAGGTGCAAACCTCCATGTCATTTAAACTCCCTTTTCTCAAATATGATATACCACTGACCGCTTCGGTTGACTATACCCGAATCGAGAAGAAATACATTAGGTTCTCGAATGTTTGGTCAAAGGTAAACTCCTACAATGAAAATTCCTTTCAGGCAACCCCGTGGCATAAGCTGAATGTGAAAGGCGGAAGCAGATTGTCGCTTTTCCATTATTCCAAGGGCGATATCTACGTTTCCGGCAGTTTGTCGTACAACATTTCGCATAGCTATGACGATGCGGAACGACGGCTGTACAAAGACGACAGCGAATGGCCCGAGTATGTGCCCGATATGCAAACGGGCTATGCCTGGGAGTATAATTTGCGCAACAGCTATCAGACCGACAAGTGGCAGACCCATCATAGATTGGAATGGATTACGAATGTTACGTTGCCCGGTATCAGGAAAGGCCGTACGGTCGAGATAGGTTTTAATTTACCCTTTCAGGTAGCGAATCACAGGGTGATGGATAATCGCAATAACCATGAGCAGCAGTTGCGTAAAAAATATTACTACTTCACGCCCAATGTGCAGATTTCAGCCTTGAACAATGCGCTTATAGCCCGTTACGATTTGTCGACCGAACTTCCCGAACTTAACGAATTGCTCGATATTTACGACGATGCCAGTTCGCTGTATCAAACGCTGGGTAACCCCAACTTGAAATCCTCGCAAACCCATCGGTTCGAACTGAGGTGGCAGCGCCGCAAACGCGCCATGGCACAGTGGATGGGCTTTGCGGTAAGGCACGAAATTCAAAATCGGCAGCACACCCAGGCAATGACTTACAACCGCGAAACCGGTGTGACCACTTCGCGCCCGGTGAACATCAACGGAAACTGGTGGACCAACGCTGAGGCTTCGTATGGACGAGCACTCGACAAACAGAAACACTTTAATCTGTCGTCGAAACTTTACTATACGTTTGCCAACAGTGTGGCTTATGCCAACGACCGCGAAATGTCGGATTTGCTCCGTCAGACGGTGCATAACAACCGCATAGGCTTCAACGCATCAATCAGCTACAGCAAGAACGAGCGCCGTGCCTCGTTTGAAAGCAAGGTGAACTGGACGGGGCTGCATTCGGCGGCGACCAATTTTCAGAATATGAGCTATGTGGATATGACGTATTCATTGAGTTTCACCACGCCCCTGGTGTGGCGCATAGCGTTTGATACCGACGTGAATTTGACGATGCGTCGCGGTTTTCGAGAGCCTTCGATGAATACGACCGATTGGGTGTGGAATGCAGCCTTGTCGACCAGTTTGGGTCGTACCGGGCAGTGGGTGCTTCGCGCAGTAGCCTTCGACATTCTTCATCAACTTTCAAACGTAACCACTACGGTCAATGCACAGGGCCATCGCGAATGGTGGATGAATGGTGGTCAAAGCTATGCCTCGCTCCACTTGGTTTACCATTTCAAGGTGAAGCCTACGAAAAAAGGCATTGAATAGAGCGTATTAAGTAGGTGTTCAAAATTATTTTATATAATTCCTATCGAAGTATTTTTACTTTGCATTACGTTCTTGCACCGCATTTGTTTGCCCTGCGCTCAGTCACATAGCCCGCTATGCTCCTTCGCACAGAACAAACAACTACGGCACAATAACGCAATTCAAATGTAAAAATAATTTTGAACACCTACTTATGAAGTAGTTGTTAATATTTTTATAGGAAGTTCCACGAGTATTCCGGTTTGTCCGGAATGCTCGCATGGAATTTTGAATACAAACTTATCTATAAAAGAATTCGATGATCTATTCAAATATGCTGCATAATCCTTGGTTGAAATTTAATCTTGGAAACCAACTTTTCGTTATAGCCTCCCTTTTAGGTATGGCTCATCGATATCAAACGCAACTTGCATTTTTTAAAGAGTGGAAAAATGGTCGGTATTTCAATTTAAGTGATATACCCATATTGACATTGCCGGTTAATATTCTATTTAGAGAACCGGATTTTTCTTACTCCATAGCGTTCTTTGATAAGTTTAAAAACATCATTCAGCATGAGGTGGTGGGAATAGATGGTTATTTGCAATCAGCTAAATATTGGCAAGATTGTGAAAGTGTAATCCGTCGAAACTTTACGTTTAAGGAAGCCATATCTGAAGCCGTAAAACAGATTGTCACAGCGTCAAACATAGACATGAACCAATGTGTGGCTATTTCCGTCAGACGCGGTGATTTCGTAACAGATCCCACACACTATCTTTTACCTCAGGAATATTACATGGGTGCCTACCGAACATATTTTCAAGGACTGGACGTCTATGTATTTTCGGATGATTTGGATTGGTGCAAGGAAAATTTGGCTACAATGGCCCATACGGTGCATTTTGCAGATGAACTGGATGCCATTCATCAGCTGTGCTTGATGAGCCAATTTAAAAAGTTCATCATAGCCAATAGCACATTCAGTTGGTGGGGAGCTTACCTTTCGGAAGCAGCAGAAAAACAAGTAGTAAGGCCTTACCACCATTTTGATGGACCTTTAAAGAATGTAAGTATAGCCGATCATTATCCTGCAGAATGGCTGGTGTATAATCATCTTGATTAAAGTAGAGTTGTTGATCATTGAAGCATTATTGATAAGACGATTATGACCTATAAAATATTCAAATTATGAAAAGAATCATATACCCTTTGTTGCTGAGTGCCTTTTCATCGTTCAGTGCTTTAGCTCAGGAGCCGACGATGTTTGTGCGCGATATACGCGTGTTGGATGGCTTTACACAGGAAGCACTGACGGAGGCACGTGTGTCGATTATGGAAAAGGACAGTGTGACGATGTTGGCCGATTCGCTGATGACACGATTCGTGAACGATGAATTTATAGGTTTTCAAGGCATAGTTCCCCGTCGCAATCATGTGGTGATTAGGGTGGAGTGTAAGGGATATCCTACCGAGTTCCGGGAGTGGAAGATTCCAGAGCGGTATGCGAAGAACCCCGATGAACAAGTGAGGTATGCAGGAAAAGATATTGACCTTTGGCCCGAGTTGGACCAGAACCTCGGCGAAGCACAGGTGAATGCTTCGCGCATATTGATGGTGATGAAGGGCGATACGATAGAATATAACGCCGCCGCTTTCAGAATGCACGAAGGGTCGATGCTCGACAACCTGGTGCGTGCCCTTCCGGGAGTAAACCTTGACGACAACGGACGCATCACGGTGAACGGTGAGTTTGTGAAGAGTCTGCTGGTTAACGGACGCGACTTTTTCGACGGCGACCCCAAAATAGCTTTGCGCAATTTGCCGGCTTATACGGTGAACAAGGTAAAGGTGTACAGAAAATCGGATAAACGCAAATATCGTGGCGACGATGCACCGCTGAGCGAGGAAGAAAAGCGGCAGGCCCCCTTGGTGATGGACGTGATGCTGAAGCGCGAATATGAGCAGGGGTGGATTAGCAATTACGAAGTGGGAGGCGGTACGACACTGAAAGCACCCGTCGACGAACGCTGGATGGCACGCCTCTTTGCCTTGCGCTACACGAACCATTCGTCCATCGGTATTTACGCGGCTGCGAACAATACGAACGATGGGGCAACACCGGGCGACAAAGGAGAATGGACCCGCAAGGATGCGACGTCGGGCGAGAAAAAAAGCTATCTGGCCGGTGTCACTTTTTCGCTTCAACCCAAAAACAAAAAATTGCAGTTCAATACTTCGCTGAAAGCGCAGCGCGAAGAGGAATTGTTCGAAAGCAGCACTATCGGCGAGACGTTTTACAATGACTTGCTGACGCACTACACATCGCAGTCGGCCAATAAGCGCACTTCGACGGACTTGAACTGGAATGCCCATATTTACAATCCCGATTCCAGGGGATTTTCAAGCGCGAATGCAACGGCCTACTACCGGCATAACAAACGGAAAGGAAACTCGGAATATGTCAGTGAACAGGCACAAGGCGGCAGTGCGCTCGACACGCTTTACCAGCGCACGATGTGGAGCAACGAACGCGAAACGGCCTGGGGTACTTCGGTGACTCTTTTCAGAAGTAATTATTTGCGTAAAAGGCAAACGCTGGATTTTTACCTGAAGTTCAGCTACAACAAGCACGATGCCGACCGCAACCTGTTTGACCGCCTGGCCTATAAAATGGAACCGCACCGTAACCTGACGGAGCAGCGGCGATATGTCCTCCCCTCGTTCGACTATAATTATGGAGGCAGTGTGACGTTTGATGCGGGTACTAAATATTTTGGCGATTTTAGCATACGCTCTGCATCCATTGTAAATTATGAACAGACCTTCAAATCGGGGCATCAGGACCTTTCGCGCAGCAACGACGATGGGCTGGCTCCTTCAGCGGCAGCCTTGTGGGTAATCGACGAACTGAACTCGTATCATACCACACGGATGGAACGGAATGCCACGGTGGAGCAAAAGTTTAACTTACGTTTCAAGGATTTTGGACTCAATGCTGCAGCCGAATTGCCGGTAAGTTCGCGCCGCATCAGCGATTACCGCAACCAGACGGACGAGGAAATGAAAAAAACGCAGGTGGTGTGCAACGCACGTCTGAATCCGTTTTGGGGCAAAAACAACCATTCGGTCGATTTGATAGGAACCATTATGAACCGCTTGCCGGAACTCTCGTACCTGATTGACCGCAACGACAGCAGCGACCCCTTGTGGCATGATGCCGGCAACCCGTCGCTGAAAACGAGTCGCGAATATAGCCTTGAAGCGGTGTATCGCTTCAGAGAACGCAACGACTATATGCGGAGCATTGAGGTGTCGGGCGGTTACTCGGAATGGGAAAACAACTTCAGCTTTGGCCGCTTTTACAACCGCGAAACGGGTGTGACAACTGTGCGCCCCATGAACATCAACGGCACATGGCGTGCCTGGGCAAAGGGTAATTACAGCCGTTTGCTGGGCAAGGCAAAGCGTTGGAATATCAGCAACGACTTAGGTTTTAGTTTCGACCACAGTCTGGACTACGTGTCGGACCGCGAGGCAGCGTCGCCGATAAAGTCGGCCGTTGATAACCTGAACGTTACCGACCATTTCCGTGTGGACTACCGCATCAACGAGATGCGTCTGGGGGCAAAGGCCGATTTGACCTGGAGAAAGCAGAAGAGTCTGGACGGACGTTTTGCGACGAACTCCTTTACGCACTTCAACTATGGTGTGACCCTTTCCACCCCCTTGATATGGGGCATCCACTTCGGTACGGATATAATGGCTTACTACCGTCGAGGCTATGCCGATGCGTCGATGAATACGACCGACTGGGTGTGGAATGCCGAATTGTCGCGTCCGCTCGGCCGCCGCAAACAGTGGCTTATCAAGGCTATCGGCTTCGACTTGCTGCAACAGATTCCCAATGTGCGCCGCGAGGTGAACAACCAGGGTTGGCAGGAAACGCGTTACAACACGAAACCCTCGTATGTGATGCTTCACGTTGTGTACCGACTGGATGTGAAACCCAAAAAGTCGCCGATGAGTAAGAAGTAACGGCGGTGGGTTGCTTACAAAAAACAGGCGTCCTAAAATTATTTTAGAACACCTGCTTGCTATTCTTTTTCATGTAGTGAGAACTGTGGGTCTGCTGAACTGCTGAGTTCAGCGGATTGGCAGTTCTCTTTTTTTTGTGTGAGAGTGTGTGGTGCAAGAACGTAATGCAATGTCAGTGCAAACCGAATGCAGAGCGATGAGAGCTTGCTCTCAAGAGCTATGCTGAGGTGCAGCCTGACTTCGCGAAGCAATGTCAGTGCAAACCGAATGCAGAGCGGCAAAGTAAAAATGCTTCGATAGAATGATATAGAATAATTTTGAAGACCTACTTATCGGGTGGGCATTACAGAATATCCGACAATTCCCATGCTCTGATGTGTTTGATACCATTGCGCGATGGCAGTTGAAGGTCGTCGAGTGAAACAACGATTTTTTCAAAGTTGTCGTCAATACATTCTAATGGAGCATATTCCCTGTTAATGGTTTGCTCATCAATGAGCATGTAAGTGGCTTGTATATAAATGGTGCGGTCGTTTTTAAAGGCTACAAAATCGACCTCCTTGTCTTTGATATTACCCACATATACATCATATCCATGACGCAAGAGGTCTAAATACACGAGATTTTCTAACAGATAGCCAGTGCCATATCCTAATCCGGCATAGAGGTAGTTTTTGAACGCAAGGTCGTTCATATAGAATTTGGAATTTCCCGAAAGTGTTTCCTTTCCTTTGATATTATAGCGCAAAGCGCGATGGGCCAGATATACCTCTTCTATATATCCTAAATATGTGGCTACAGTATCGTAAGATGTTTTGCGTCCTTTACTTTTCATAAAGTTGGTGATGTTGGTAATGGACAATAGATTCGACGAATTGTTTACCAAATAGGCAAATAAATCTTCAAGTAATTTGACATCTCGTATGGTATAACGGTGTATAATATCTTTCAGCAAAACTGTATTTTTGAGTCCGGAGATGTAGTTTCGCTTTACGTCCGATGAATTGAAATGTACCAGTTCCGGATAGCCGCTATCAGCCATATATTGAATATAACTTTGTTTGCCGATAGTCAGCTGATGAATGTTTGCATACTCCTCGTACGATAAAGGAAAAATGTGGAACTCCACGTATCTGCCCGACAGCAGCGTAGAAAGCTCACCGGAGAACATCTTCGAGTTTGAGCCGGTGATAAACAGCTCGTAATCCTCGGTGAAATCTTGCGACAGTGAATTGACAACACGTTCCCAGCCATCAATATCCTGCACCTCGTCTATAAAAATATAGACACGGCCTTCAGGTTTTAATTCCTGACGATACAGATGAATGAAATGGTCTAAGTCTTTGTAATCTGCTATAAAATCGTAAGCTGTCAGTTCGCGGTTGATGAACACAATATTGTTGCCTTTTACGCCCTGTTGCAGAAGCTGCATGGCTGTTTGGCGCAGTATATAACTTTTGCCTACACGCCGCTGACCCGTAAGCACTTTAATTACTTTGTTACCCAAGTATTGATGGATGTTTGAAGTATAAAGTGGTCGGGGAAATCCACAGTCAATGGTGTTGCCAAACCAAAGATTGTATTTTTTTATGGATTCAATTTTTTCGTTCATACTCGAATTTTTCGCAAATATACTGTTTTTTTTCGTCCACAGACGAAAAAAATGCCGAAATGGGTAAAATTTTCGTCCATGGACGAAAAAACAGGATGTTTTGATAAAATTTTCGTCTGTGGACGAAAAAATGATGGGCGAGAAATGATAACTCGTTGTTGGTTTCGGGTTATTGCCGGGCTGTACGGTGGGTTTAGCCGCTTATTCGGCTGGTCGCTGAGGCCCTTGTGCCCAAAAAAGCAGTGAACCTTTGCCGAGGCCGAAAGCCGGGCAAAAGTTCACTGCGTGTATGAGATTTTGCCCCAGTTGGTAAGGGCAAGCTGAAAAACAAGCGGAGGCAGAATGGCATTTTACGCTTAGAAGCTGAATAACATGCTTTTTGAGTAAAAAAATAAACAGCTTCTTACATTCAGCCAGAAAAAAGCGGGCTATTTCAGCGGACGCTTCACAATCATTTCAGCACGTTCAAGCGCTACGTTGATGTTCGGACAAATGTGGTCCTTGCCCAACAAGTGGCAGAAACCATTGTGCTCAAGCACCGAATAAACATTGGGCGTGACACCCGAAAGTACGATGTGCGTGCCCTCGCGGTGGCTCATTTCGCAGAGGTTCTGCAGGTTGTGAATACCCGTGGAGTCAATAAACGGTACACGGCGCATACGGATGATGCGCACCTTGGGATGGTTGTCGAGTTCGGCCATCAGCTCCTCGAAACGGTTGGCAATACCGAAGAAGTAAGGACCATTGATTTCGTACACCTCAACCCCCTTAGGAATGGTCAGTGCCTCCTCGTGTACCTCGGCATCAGTTTCGTCGTTCGGATCGATTTCGTCGGCAATCACCTTGATTTGCGTTGATTCAGCCATGCGCTTCATGAAGAGCAAACAGGCCACGAGCAAACCCACCTCGATGGCAATGGTGAGGTCGAAAATCACGGTGAGCAGGAAAGTCATCATCAGCACAATCACGTCGCTCTTCGGATTTTTGAACAGCTGGATAAAGGTGCGCCAACCGCTCATGTTGTACGACACAATGACCAGTACACCAGCCAGACAAGCCATGGGAATGTAGGCCGCCAGAGGCATGAGTACGAGGAAAATAACGAGCAGCACCAGGGCGTGAATCAGTCCGGCCACGGGCGTACGACCCCCATTGTTGATGTTCGTCATAGTACGCGCAATGGCACCCGTACACGGAATACCGCCAAAGAGCGGCGTGCAAAGGTTGGCCACACCCTGACCAATGAGTTCCTGGTTCGAATTGTGGTGGTCGCCGCACACACCATCAGCCACGGTGGCCGAAAGCAACGATTCGATGGCACCCAGCACGGCAATGACCATGGCCGTGGGCAGCAGGCTCTTGATGCCCTCCCAGGTGATGGCAGGCATTTGCAGTTCAGGAATGGAAGCCTTGATTTCGCCAAACTGGTCGCCGATGGTGGTGACGTGCATAGAGGTGTGGGCATTCAGAAAGTAAACACCAACGGTCATGACAATGATGGCTACGAGCGAACCCGGCACCTTTTTCGACACCTTCGGGGTGAGGGCAATGATGAGAATGCTGAGCACACCGATGAGTGCCGTGAGCCAGTCGATGGTGGTGATGTGGCGGAAGTAAACAATCCATTTCGACACGAAGTCGGCCGGAATGGCTTCGGTGATGTTCAGTCCGAGCAGGTCCTTGATTTGCGTGGTGAAAATGGTGACCGCAATACCGCTGGTAAACCCTACGACAATGGGGTAGGGGATGAACTTGATGATGGTGCCAAGGCGGCAAACACCCAGCACAATGAGGAATACACCGGCCAGCATGGTGGCAATCATCAGTCCGGAAAGACCTAACTGCGGATTGCTGACAATGCCGTAAATAATGACGATGAACGCACCCGTGGGGCCGCCAATCTGTACGCGGCTACCGCCCAAAGCCGAAA
>FR901774.1:0-11791 GCA_000437675.1 Prevotella sp. CAG:891 | reverse complement strand
GCGGCTCCCGCCTAAAGCCGAAACCAGGAAACCACCGATGATGGCGGTGAGAATGCCCTGCGAGGGCGATACACCCGAGGCAATGCCGAAGGCAATGGCTAAGGGAAGGGCCACGATGCCCACAATTAAGCCGGCCATGAGGTCGGCCATGAATTTTTCTTTGTTGTAATGCCGCAGTTCGCTAACCAATCGCGGCGCAAAGGGAAAATGACTCATGTAAAATGTATGTTGTATAGTTTAATATGTGCGTGAGGTTCGGCAAAAAAGTTGCGCGGTGTTTTGCCGGGCAGCTGCCAGGCGCAAAAACACCCTTGCAAGAAATGGCAAAGTTACGACTTTTTTAGCAGATTTCTACATTTTCAAAGATTTTATTTGATTTTGCTGTTTGCATGCCAGTCAGCACAAGTACTGGTGCAGCATGGAGTCGGGGGGAGTGGGCTGCGGTTGTTAGGCAAAAGCCATATTTAAGACGCGGATGACCTGAAAAACACACTAAAAATGGCAGATATGCACAATTTGCCGGAAATAAAGAACAGCTTTTCGGTAGCTTTTGCTAATTTTGCGAACGTAATGCCCAGTTTCCAGATGACGCAGGCACTCTGCTTAGAGAAACTATGCAAAACACATACACACGCAAACGCACTTATTTACAGATATATGAACAAATACGTTAAATGGGGTATCATGGCCGTAGTGGCTGTGGGCCTCACTGTGTTGGGTGTGCGCAATTTTATGCCGCACGAAAATGCCGAACTCAACGAAGCCCCCAAGGGCGGTAAAGGTATGCGCAACAAGGTGTTGCCCGTGAGATACTATGTGGTGAAGCCCAAAGCACTGCGCGATGCCATTGAAGTGAGCGGCAGTCTGTTGCCCGACGAAGAAGTGAACCTGAGTTTTGAAAAAGCCGGAAAAATCACCGAAATTCATTTTACCGAAGGAGCCCACGTGAAACAGGGACAACTGCTGGCCAAAATTAACGATGCACCCCAGCAGGCACAGCTGCGCAAACTCGAAGCACAGCTGAAACTCATGCAAGACCGCCTGTACCGTCAGCGCGCACTGCTCGAAAAAGAAGCAGTGAGTAAGGAAGCCTTTCAACAGGCCGAAGCCAACTTGCAGGGACTGCGCGCCGAAATGGACATGGTGCGCGCCGAAATAGCCCAAACCGAACTGCGCGCCCCCTTCGATGGCGTGGTGGGACTGCGAAAGGTGAGCAAGGGTACGTATGCCACCACCTCGACCACGGTGGCCACACTGACCAAAAACTCACCTCTGAAACTCGAGTTCAATGTGCCCGAACGCTACGCCGGACTGCTGAAACCCGGAGCCGGAGTGACATTTACCGTCGAGGGCGACCTCACCCCACGCCATGCCAAGGTGTATGCCACCAACTCGCAGGTCGACGTGGAAACCCGAACCTACACCGTACGCGCCCATTATCCCAATGCCGGAGGTGCCCTGGTGCCCGGACGTTATGTGAGCATTACGCTCAATGCACGCGAATATCCCAATACCCTGGCCGTTCCGGCAACGGCTGTAATTTCGGAAATGGGTATTGACAAGGTGTTTTTGTGTAAAAACGGAACGGCACAGCCCGCTGAAATAGCCAAGGGACTGCGCACCGATGCCGAGGTGCAGGTGTTGCGCGGACTGGCCGTGGGTGATACCGTAATTACGAGCGGTACGATGCAGCTGCGCACAGGACAGAAAGTGAAACTGACGAACTAAGGTGAGGAAGCGAAAATGACATGCTTACAATTCATTGGAACACCCCTCACGAAAAACTTTAAACCTTGACGTAAAAGCTTTCTCATTCTATGATGAATATATCCGAACTAAGCATACGCCGCCCGGTACTGGCCACCGTGTTTACACTGATTATCCTGATATTCGGTGCTATCGGCTATTTGTATTTGGGCGTGCGCGAATTTCCTTCGGTCGATAACCCGATCATCTCGGTCAGTTGTTCGTATCCCGGTGCCAATGCCGACGTGATTGAAAACCAAATTACCGAACCATTGGAACAAAACATCAACGGTATTCCCGGTATCCGAAGTCTGACGAGCGTCAGCCAGCAGGGTAACTGCCGCATTACCGTGGAGTTTGAACTCTCGGTCGACCTGGAAACGGCCGCCAACGACGTGCGCGACAAAGTGTCACGTGCACAACGCTATCTGCCACGCGACTGCGACCCCCCGACGGTGTCGAAAGCCGATGCCGACGCACGCCCCATTCTGATGGTGGCTATTCAGAGCGACAAACGCTCACTCCTGGAACTCAGCGAAATTGCCGACCTCACCGTGAAAGAACAGCTGCAAACCATTCCCGAGGTGAGCAGCGTGCAGATTTGGGGCGAAAAGCGCTACTGTATGCGACTGTGGCTCGACCCCATTAAAATGGCCGGTTACGGCATTACGCCGATGGACGTGAAGCAGGCACTCGACCGCGAGAACGTGGAACTCCCCTCGGGTAGCATTGAAGGTAACACCGTGGAACTCAGCATCCGCACCATGGGACAGATGCACAGTACCGAGGAATTCAACGACCTGATTGTGAAGTCGACCGGCAACAGTACCATCCGACTGAGCGACATCGGACGCGCCGAACTCAGTCCGCGCGACCTGAAAAGCTACATGAAGATGAACGGCGTGCCCATGGTCGGCGTGGTCGTGGTGCCGCAGCCCGGTGCCAACCACATCAACATTGCCGATGCCGTGCATGAACGCATGGAGGTGATGAAAAAAGATCTGCCCGAGGACGTGAAGTACGACTACGGTTTTGACAATACCCGCTTTATCCGCGCCTCAATCAGTGAGGTGAAGCAAACCGTTTACGAAGCCTTTGCGCTGGTAATCATCATTATCTTCCTGTTCTTGCGCGACTGGCGCGTAACGCTCGTGCCCTGCATTGTGATTCCCGTTTCGCTCATCGGAGCCTTCTTTATCATGTATGTTTGCGGCTTCTCTATCAACGTGTTGTCCATGCTGGCCATTGTGCTGGCTGTGGGTTTGGTGGTGGACGATGCCATCGTGATGACCGAAAACATTTACATACGCATAGAGCGCGGCATGAAACCCCTTGAGGCCGGTATCGACGGTGCGCGTGAAATATTCTTTGCCGTGATTTCGACGACCATCACCCTGGTGGCCGTGTTTGTGCCCATTGTGTTTATGGAAGGCAACACCGGCCGCCTGTTCCGCGAGTTTAGTTTCGTGGTAGCCGGAGCCGTGGTCATTTCCTCGTTTGCCGCACTCACCTTTACCCCGATGCTCGCCACCAAACTGCTGGTGAAACGCGAACAGCAAAGTTGGTTCTACCGAAAGACCGAACCCTTTTTCGACGGACTGAACCGCCTTTACACCCGCGCACTCAGTGCCTTTTTGCGACGCCGCTGGATAGCCATTGCCATCATGGCCGTTTCGCTTGTGGCAGGTGTGTGGATGTGGACCAGCGTACCCGCCGAAATGGCACCGCTCGAGGACCGTTCGAGCATCAGCATACGCACCACAGGCCCCGAAGGTGTGACCTACGAGTACATGCGCGACTACACGGAACGCATCAATCGCCTGGCCGATTCCATTGTGCCCGATGCCCAGTTTATCACGGCCCGTGTGTCTGAATCGAGCGGCAACATACAGATTACGCTCAAGGACCTGGCCGACCGTAACTATTCGCAAATGCAGGTGGCCGAACAGCTGACCCGCGCTGTCAGCACCCAAACCGATGCCCGTGCCTTTGTGCAGCAGCAATCGTCGTTTGGCGGACGCCGAGGCGGTATGCCCGTGCAGTATGTGCTGCAGGCCCCGAACCTCGAAAAACTGCAAGAAGTGCTGCCCAAGTTCATGGCAGCCGTTTACGAAAGCCCCACCTTCCGCATGGCCGACGTTGATCTGAAGTTCTCGAAACCCGAAGTGCGCCTGTCTGTAAACCGCAACAAGGCCAACCTGATGGGGGTGAGCACGCGCGATGTGGCACAGACCTTGCAGTACGGACTGAGCGGACAGCGCATGGGCTACCTTTACCTGAACGGAAAGCAATACGAAATTGTGGGCGAAATTAACCGACAGCAGCGCAACGACCCGAACAACCTGAAGGCCATTTATGTGCGCAGCAGCGACGGCAAGATGATTCAGATGGAAAACCTTGTCGACCTGGCCGAAAGCATTGCGCCCCCCAAACTCTATCGCTACAACCGCTTTGTTTCGGCCACCATTTCGGCCGGACTGGCCGAGGGTAAAACCATTGGCGACGGACTTGACGAAATGGACCGCATAGCCAAACAAACGCTCGATGAAACTTTCCGTACCGCCCTGGCCGGCGACTCGAAAGAATTCCGCGAAAGTTCTTCGAGTCTGGTATTTGCCTTTGGCTTGGCCTTGCTCCTTATTTACCTGATATTGGCGGCACAGTTCGAAAGTTTCAAGGACCCCTTTGTCATCATGCTTACCGTGCCTCTGGCCATTTGCGGAGCTTTGCTCTTCATGCTGCTGGGCGGACAAACCATGAACATTTTCAGCCAAATCGGTATCATCATGCTTATTGGTTTGGTGGCGAAGAATGGTATATTGATTGTGGAATTTGCCAATCAACGCCAGGCAGGCGGCGAAGACAAGTTTACCGCTATACGCGAAGCTTCGGTGCAGCGTTTGCGCCCCATTCTCATGACCAGTGCTTCGACCGTGCTGGGCCTTCTGCCCCTGGTGTTTGCCAAGGCCGAGGGTGCTGCGGGCCGTGTGGCCATGGGTACTGCTGTGGTGGGCGGTATGCTGGTGTCGACCTTCCTCACCATGTTTGTGGTACCGGCCATTTATACCTACGTATCAACTAATATGATTCATAAAAAGCCGAAGTCATGATAAAGTCAATCCTTATCTTTGTGCTGACCCTTGGGACTGCCCTGCTGCCGGCAGTAGCACAAACACTCACTCTGCACGACTGCATTCAGCGCGGCCTGAACAATAACTACTCACTGCGCATGGTGCGCAACGAGGCTGAACGCGCGGCCAACAATGCCACCAAAGCCAATGCCGGCTATTTGCCGACGGTTACAGCGCGAGGCAATTACGATGCCGCACTCGACAGCCGAAACACCCATTCGAAGGCGTCGGGAGTGGTGCGCGAACGCCGACAGGTGGGACATCAGGCCGGTGTGGGCGTGTTTGCCGAATGGACACTGTTCGATGGTTACAAAATACAAACCAACTATCAACGTTTGCGCGAACTCAAGGCACAGAGCGAAACGCAA
This sequence comes from Prevotella sp. CAG:891, assembly GCA_000437675.1. Taxonomy (GTDB): domain Bacteria; phylum Bacteroidota; class Bacteroidia; order Bacteroidales; family Bacteroidaceae; genus Alloprevotella. Next base: position 6,546 of record FR901774.1, on the reverse strand, counting down.
ACCCGACTGGCCATTGAAAACTATGTGGCCGACCTCGTGGCTGAGTACTATAACTTTGTGCAGCAGCGCATACGTATGCACAACCTGAATTATGCCGTGTCACTTTCGAAAGAACGCTTGCGCATTGTGCAGGAACGTTGGATTATTGGCGATAACTCGCGTCTGGACTTGCAGCAGGCACAGGTGGACTTTAACGCCGACAGTGCCCAAAGCCTGAAACAGCTCGAAATTCTTGCCTCTTCGCGCATTCGCCTGAACGAACTGATGGCCGAAAAGCAGGTGAACAACCGCTTGTGGGTGAGCGACACGATGATTGTGGTGAACGATGCACTCAGTTTCGACAGCCTTTGGGCAGCTACGTTGCGCACCAATGCCAGCCTTATTTCGGCTGCACACGACCGCACGCTGGCGCAAATTGACTTGCAGAGCGTGAAAAGCCGCGATTACCCCTATGTGAAACTCAATGGTAACTATGGCTACGATTACAACCGCTACCCCTCGAACTCGGCGAATACGGCGCGCCACAACTGGGGCGGTTCGGTGGGTGTGACGGTGGGCATGACGCTGTTCGACGGGAATCGCCGCCGTCAGCGGGCTAACGCACAGCTCGATTTGCAAAATGCCGAAATGGCACAGCAGGAACTCGAACTGGCACTGAAGGCCGACCTGGCCGACTTGTGGCAGGCTTACCAAAACAACCTCCGACTGCTGAGCCTCGAACGACAGAACCTGATTACGGCGCAGGAAAACCACTACATCGCTGTGGAACGATATATGCTGGGCGACCTGCCGGGCATCGAAATGCGCGAGGCACAAAAGAGCTTGCTCGATGCCGAAGAACGCATACTCGTGGCTGAATACAATACGAAGATTTGCGAAATTTCGCTTCTGCAACTCAGTGGCGGCATTATGTACTACCTGGAGGCCGTGTAACCGGCTGAAGCAAGCCTGAAATGCCGCGTCGGGCATAAAAAAGGCTCGAAAAATCTGAAAATCAAATATGTTCGCGGTAAATGCTTGGCAGTTTGCCCGAAAAGTTGTAATTTTGCACCGCTTTTCCACTCAGCCGCTGTCGGGATGCAGTGTTCCCCGTTAAGCTGGGTTGGGACGGACAACAATATTTTAATAAACCATCAAAATGGCAGATTTAATTAAAATTGCTGAAGAAGCTTTTGCTACAGGCAAGCAGTTCCCCAAATTCAAGGCTGGTGATACAATCACTGTAGCATACAAAATCGTCGAAGGTAACAAAGAGCGTATCCAGTTGTATCGCGGTGTTGTTATCAAAATTTCTGGTCATCAGGACAAGAAGCGTTTCACCGTACGCAAAATGTCGGGTACCATTGGTGTAGAGCGTATCTTCCCCTTGGAATCACCCAACATCGAAAGCATCGAAGTGAACAAAGTTGGTAAAGTACGTCGTGCTAAGCTTTACTACCTCCGTAACCTTACGGGTAAGAAGGCTCGCATTAAGGAAAAGCGTACTGCTGCCAAGAACGACTAATTCATCGTTCTGCCGCTTTTTCGAAATACGACTCGAAATAACAAGCAAAAAAATGACATTCGTCCCTCTTCCGGGGCGGATGTCTTTTTTTTACCCTTGCGTCATAACTCATGAAGGGGACGGAAAGAGGGTTGGGGAGATGGTCGGTTAGTCTGTTTTGATAAACGGAATGGGACAAAATGTTATATCCCTATTTCACTTTTTTCGGTCTGTGGAAAATGCACGGGAATGCCTATAAACAAAGGGCTGAATGCGCTTTTGAGGGTGTGGAAAACTTTCGAGCTGCGATATTAGGAGGTCAAAAAATTTGGATTTCGGGGGGTGCGTGTTGTATCTTTGCATTCGTAATTAAGGCTACACTGCAGCATTGATGAGCTGCGCTTCAGCCTAAACGGATGAAAAAACGAATATTAGTGCTTTATTCATTCTGCGTTCTTTGACATGTTGTTACCACAGAAAGTAAGGCAGGTAGGCCTGTCTGAAACGCGCAAGAGATTGCGTTTGCAAATATCGGCTCTCTATAATCTTATGGAAACTAAAAAAGAGGAATCCCGATGGAATGAATATCGGTTTTCCTCTTGGTGAAAAAATGTATGAGAAAGGTTCATCCAAACAGTTCGTCAGAATTTGTCGATGTCGATAGAGAGTCCAACCTGAAAGTTGATACCGTCGGTTAGCGGTGCATTCAGATAGTAATACCGCGGACGGTAATTGAACAGGTTGTCGAGCGCCAGCGACAATTTCACTGCTTGGCCAAACTGGTGCGTGGTGGCTAACTTCCACACCGTGTAGGCAGGGTATTTAACTTTAACCGTGCCCTTTGAAATGTCGTAGTAATCCACATACTCCCGGTTTTCGGTAGCAGAAAGCAAACGGCCACTCAAACAGAAATTCGTGCGATACAGTTTGCTCCACCGATGTTCGTATTCGGCCCAGACGTTGAGCGCATGTGCACGTGCCGGAATGTATTGGTTGTTGATGGAATTACCGTCGTTGTCGGTGGGCAGCTCCTCCTTGGTATAGGCGTAGGTGAAGCGAGCCGAGAAGCCGTTGTTCCATCGGGTGTTGAGGCCCAATTCGCCACCGTACACCTTGAAGTCGGCGAGGTTGACGTAGGGCAGGTAGGGCAGTTTGTCGCCCGGCTTTTTGTAATAAGGCGCCGCTGTGGCAATTTTGTCCTGCACGTGGTTGTAGTAAACCGAAGCCGTGGCGTTGTAACGCGGTTTGGCGTATTCGGCCGAGAACGTAAAGTTGTGGCTTTTTTCGGGACGAAGGTCGGGCGTGCCCTCAACAATCCAAATGCCGCTCATGTCGAAGTTGTAATACCGCTCCTTCAGCGTTGGGCTGCGAAAGCCCATGCCGTAGCCCAGACGCAACGTTAGGTTGTGCTGCGGACGGTATCGCAGATTCAGACGCGGCGTGAGGTGCGAGAGGTTGCGGTCTGACAAATAGTCGTAGCGAACGCCACCAACGACTTCCCATTCGGGCGAAATCTCCCAGTCGTGCTGGGCATATACACCCAGACAGTCCTGTTCGCGGATGCGGTTTTTCAGATTGACGTTCATTAAATAATCGTGCAGATAGTCGACACCCAGGGTCAGTAGGTGCTGCTTACTGAAGCTGTGGTTGTAGAGCAGTTTCACTGAGTTCTGCACATTGCTGTAATCGCGGAGTTCCAGATTCTGACGACGCAGGTGGTCGGACTTGTCGTATTGGTCGAAAGCATAGGTCAGCGAAAGATTGTCGTGAGCCGTAGGTCGCCATTCCATTTTGGCCCCTCCGCTGAAACTGCGGTAATGTTCCGGCACATCGGCGGTACGCACCGTTTCGCGCCAGTAATAACCTGCTCGTGCCGTGAAGGTGAGCTGTTCTGTAGGTTGCCATCTGAATCGGTCGTTGAGGTTCAGCACCTTATCGCCGTAAATCGTTGTGATGATGCGCGTCACGGGGTTGGGGGCGCTGTGTACGTCGTAGTTGTCTGTTTGGCTGAAATTGGCACAGAGAGAATTGCTCACATGCTTGTTGGCCAGTCCCATCGCGGCCGTGTAGCGCTGTTCGCCGTGTTTGGCAAGGCGTGCGTTGACTTGCGCCGTCCACGACTTGGCGTTGTTTCGCGTAATGACATTGACCACGCCCCCCACCGCATTGCTTCCGTAAAGAGCCGAAGCAGCACCGCGCACAATTTCGATGCGTTCCACGTTTTCGAGCGTGATGCGCGAAAAGTCTACATCGTCCATTGTTTCACCGGCCATCCGTTCACCGTCAACGAGAAAGAGCAGTCCCTGTCCGCCAAATCCCGAAAAGTTTAAGTGCGTTTGCTGATTCATGGCATAGGTGAATTCTGCTCCCGGCATGGTTTGTGTCAGCAAGTCCTGAATGTTGGTGGCATCGCTCCGCTCAATGTCGCGGCGCGAAATGACGCGCGTTTGTACGGGCGTATTTTTCAGCAGTTTCGGAGTTCGTGTGGCAGTGACCACCACCTCGCCCGCTTTGCTGATGCTGAAAACAGAATCTTTAAACTCCTCTTTCGGCATGGGCAGGCTCAAGGCGGCCATGATGGGAAACATTGCGATAGGTGTCATGATCAACGTCAGTAGGGATATTTATAATTGATAGTTAAATAGCACTTGGTGCCTGTGGGCGACAAATAATCCTCGAGCTGCAAGGCGGCATAGGTGCCGTCGTTCAGACGGAGGATAAACACATGATTGTTATGGACAAACTGCGGCGGCATGGGAGGAATGCGCATGGTGAGCCACGATGAAAGTACGCGGTTGACCTTGATGCCCTGAGAGGGTACGAGGCTTTGAAGCATTTGTGTCTGTGAGTCCCATACTTCGTTCTCGGTCCAAACGTCCTCGGTGAACGGCATGTCGGCAAAAGCTTCGCTCGATTCGGGCAACTGGTCGATGCGGGTGTAGGACGTTTCGAACACAGCCCCACCGTTGGTGCGCACATTGTTGCGGTGAACAGCAATGCTCCATTCGGCCGGCTCGGGCTGCGGGTCGCAGGGGGTGAACGAGCGGAATTCGTTTTTCGACACTCCTTCGCCAAAGACATCGAACCAATAAAGATATTGTCCGTTCTTTCCGTCGCTCTCGCCCGTTAGCGTCATGGGAATAGGTACCGGTGCACTCACCGAGTCGGTTTTCAAGTCGATGTAGTGCCAGTCGGTCCAACTGGTGGCGTTTACCGTAATCTGACCTTCGCGTCCGAGCTCTTCGGCCGGCGGTTCGTCATAAATGCCATCGGCTATGCCGGTGCATGCTGAAAGCAGTGCTACCGACATGGCCGTGAACCATTTTGTAAAACCAAACACATTCATCGAATTTCAATTCCTTGCACATTGTATTTCTTACCGTCGCGCTCGATGATGAGCTGACCGTTCGAAATGTATTTTCTGCTCTTTGATACTTGCTGCTGCGTGGTGGTGACGTGGTCAATGCCGGTGGCATCGTCCTTGCCAAAGGTCGACACAATAGGGAAAGGCATGGCGCCGGGCTGGAAAGCGTTTTCGGCGTAGGTAATGTCCGTGCCGTTCATCTTAACCAGCAGATTTCCGCCTTTCGTGAATCCGTAGTTACCGTCCATACCCTGTGAGGTTTTGAAGTGGAAGGTGATTCCGTCCTGCGAGTAGTCGCGGAAGTAACCGCCCTTTTCTTCGTTCCATGTCAGACCCTTGATGATGTGGCTTCCTAACAGGATGTCGCCCATGACTGTGCCGTCGAGTGAATACTCGTGTAGCGCAATGTCGAGTTGCTTTTGACCGTCGACTTCGTAGATGCGCGCATCGTAGGTAACCGATGGGTTGATGTACGGGCCGATTGAACCACCAACTACTACCGATACCTGCTTCGTGGTGGGTTTCACATAGTAGCTTTCGATGGAGTAAGTGATGGGCATGGGCATGGCACCATAGTTGAAGGTGAGGGCCAGTGAAAGTTTGTAGACCCCTCCGTCGTGCGTGAATGAACCTTTGAGCGAAGAACCTTTTACTTCCTTACCGCCAACAGTGGCTGTAAATGGCTGGTCGGCCCAGGTTACACCTTCGTGATCTCCTGTGTACTTCGTGTTCTTGATGGTGAACGAAGGAATAACCATGTTGTTGTATTTCATGCTGGGCAGCGTGAGGTCGGAACCTTCGTAGCGTACAGTGTCTGAAGCCGTTTCGGTGGTGCCCATTTGGGTGGAACCGGCTGAAATGTAGAATACAGATTTGCCGGCAAAGGTCATGGCACCATGTTGTTGTGCCGAAGCTGAAAGCAAACCCATGGTGGCAGCAAGAAGCGTAAAGATTTTTTTCATACGTGATATGTTGATTGATTAAAATAAGCAGAGCAGAACAGGCTTTCGCCCGGTGTGGCGGGTAGGGCACCAGGGTTTAGTTTTTGTCGGTGGCGTTGTACATCCATCAATATCATGATGGCGTGGCCTATGGGCATGAGCAACAGTACAATCAGAAATGAACCTAAGGTTTTACCTAAGTATATTTTATTTGTCATGTATGTTACCGTATTATGTATGTTACCATATGAAGTTACTGGTTGAACCCATTTGAATATTGGGTGCCCAAACAGTCAGTATTTCAGTAGGAAGCATTTTACTTGTTCACCTGTTTTTTGTTTACTCTTTGGCTATTTACTTTCAGCTGACAACCGAAGAGTAAACACAAGTGGACAACCTGCCGGAAACCTTTTTTTCGGGTGCAAAGGTACTTTGACCTATAAAGTCCCGAAATACCCTAAGAAAGGTATATTTTAACTTAAAAGAGTAGGTTGTTAGGCGAGTGGGAAGCGCATAATCTCCTCTTCTCGATGGTATCACCGGATGCAAGTATTGTTTGTGTAGCCTGACTGCTCTGTTATTTTTTTTGTATCAATAAGTCAATTATCGCTGTTCACTGTTCCGGAATACAATGCAGAAAGCATTATTTTTTAAGTTCAGAAATGCTGCAATGTTTATCCGGTTTGGAAATGCTGCAAAGTTACAAATCTGCCCTTGAGCGCATCAATTTTGATAAAGAAGTCGTCTATACTTTTCTG
>FR901773.1 GCA_000437675.1 Prevotella sp. CAG:891 | reverse complement strand
TCGCAAAAATGGGCTTTTTAAGGGACGACTATATAGATATTCAGTTTTTGTGATGACACTAAAAAACACTTGATTATTAGGGATAAAAAAACAATCCACATCTCTAAGTAAGAGATGAGCCAAGCCGGTGAAACCAATAATGGCGTGATTAAGTGTTTTTCAAAGGTTGTATAGAGAGAATAGCAATAGATTTACCTTTTACAATAGATGGTATCCCTTTTCTAATACTCTTAATGCAACTGTCAATTTAAAAATCTAACATTCTAAAATATAAAGCTATGGGATGGTTTAGTAGTAAAAAAAGTTCGTCAAATGAGCCAATCGTACCTCGAGTTCAAGGTAACAGTGTTATCGTATGTAGCCCTAGAGGCGGCGAAATTTATCGTTTTACTCCAACATTTGGCGGTGGTGCAGTGTACGTGGATGTTCATCCGCGAACTAACAGAATGTTGGTTACCGTTCAAGATGGACATGTTGGCCTATACGAGGGAACTGCACAAATTCAAATTTACAACATTCAGAATGCAGAAACCGCTCGCTGGACAGGAGATGACGTGTTGGTCAAGCATAAAGATGGCAGAACAATACTTTACTCTAAAAATGGAGGTTGGATCAGAGAATTTCAATAAGTAGGTGTTCAAAAATTTTTTTACTTGTTTTGTGCGAATGTCAGTGCAAACCGAATGCAGAGCGACGAGAGCTTGCTCTCAAGAGCTATGCTGAGGTGCAGCCTGACTTGGCGAAGCAGTGGAGCATAGCGGGCTATGTGACTGAGCACAGAACAAACAACTACGGCACAATCCACAGACTGCCACAGCTCTTGGTAATCCTGACTTCAAAGTAACAAAAGAACATGAAATTGTGTGAGATGAATTTAGTATGCAGTACGCAGACATGTACTATTGCATTCTAACCATTTAAATCAGCGAATATATGGGAAACAAACGTTCAACACCTATACCAAGCCTTTCGTTTTCATGGAAAAGAGCTTTGGGTATTACAAGAGCCAAACAGAATTTTGCGCGCAAAACCGGCATTCCTACCACAAAAGGAGGCTTGGAGCGAAAAATTGGTGGATTTATACTCAAAAAGTTAACCGGAAAGTAACAGATTATATACTTTGAGAATGATTAAAGTCACAGCAAAAACTCAAAATGCAGCAGCCTTGGGAGTTATGTATGCTTATGTTCAACTTAATCCCGGTGTTTCGCTGGAAGAACTACGCAGCACGTTCCCCAATAATATAGCACCCGATAAGGGTGTGAACGAACTCTTCTTGCCTTTAGAGGATGCAGTTGCCTACAATACACAATCAAACATGAGTTTGTATTTTGTAAAAGATGATCGTCCTATCACATTGGCTGACGGCACTAAAATAGCCCTTGCGCAGCTATGGACGGCAAAATCTTTAAGTAGACTTCAAGAAGTTGCTCAAAAGTTCGGAATCGAAGTATGCATTGACAAAAATTTGAGCAAAGAATTGGCTCCTAACGGATTTGTTATCGACAACTTGAAGCCTGCAACCCCGCCCCCTCCTACTTCTCCAAAGAAAAAAGGATGTTTGGGTGTGGTGTTATGTTTCCTGCTAGGAATAGGCTTGTTGTCAGTTTGGGCTGTTTAGAGTTTAAAAAACAAGAAAATAGAATTTATATGGATACTGGAGATGTAGTTATATTCAGGTCCAATAGTACAATATTTTACTCTAAAAATGGAGGTAGGAACGAAAAATTTCAATAAGTAAGTAGGTGTTCAAAACTATTTATATAATTCTATCGAAGTATTTTTACTTTGCATGGTGTGCTTGCACCGCATTTGCTGGTTCAAATGTAAAAATAATTTTGAGCACCTCCTTAACAGAGGTTTTCCGTTCTTTCATTTCATCTAATTGAGTGATATAGGGTAGTTAGAAATCCAATAAGAACATGTCGATTCTAAATATAGAAGAACTAGAACAAAATTTGGACTACTATGTATTTAAGGTAGCTCCCAAGATACAGCTCTTTAAAGAAAATCTCTTAGATAAGGTGCTGTCATCGGTTATAATATGTAGCGATAAGGACTGTTCTCTGCGGGAAGAGTCCCGATACAATATGCCCCCTGATGTATACTTCATATACTTTGACCTAGCCCAGGTGAAAGAGGGGGATTATTCGCGAATCATCAAAAAAATGTCCTATGGGTATGAAAATATTCTGTTTGACCA
>FR901772.1 GCA_000437675.1 Prevotella sp. CAG:891 | reverse complement strand
TTCGTCAGAAAAGTTTAGACGACTTCCTTATAAAAGCAGTCTCTTCCTCTGTTTGTAGATGAGCATAAGGTGCTATTGAAGGCAGGGGAAAAAGGAAGATGGTGAGAGGGGAGTTACAGTTAGAACTGGAAGCGCTGAATGATTTTTTTATTGGCCTGATTGATTTTAGCGGTATCGATAGAGTCGAGATAGACCTGGGTGGTTTTGTAGGACGTATGTCCCATACCCTCGCTGATGATGGCTATGGAAAAGTTCATGTTGCGAGCGATGCTGGCCCAGGTGTGACGAGCCACGTAGGTGGTAAGCGGCATTTTCAGTCCAATCATTTGGCCTATTTTTTTAAGATTACGGTTGATGTTTTCCTGCATACGCTGATATTGGCGGTACTCAGTGCCATCTTCTTTCAGGAGTATGGGGAGCATGTATGGGCTATTTTGGGTGAGGTGTGCATAGCGGTCGATGATGTTTTGCTGTGCCTTTTCCCATTCCACGGTTAGATGCTGGTTCGTTTTTTTACGGCAATATGCCAGTTGTCCGTTGCGCAGATTCTTTTTTTTGAGATAGGCAATGTCGACAAAGGGCATGCCACGCATGTAGAAGCTGAAGAGGAAGATGTCGCGTGCAAATGCGAGGGGCGAACCCAGCGGAAGGGGAAGGCGGATGAGCGCCTTTAACTCGTTTTCGGAGATGGCCCGTTTCCGGGTTTTGACATACGCGAGTTTTACCTTGCTGAAAAGTAGCGAGGAGGAGATGAGACCTTCGTCGTGGGCTTTATTGATGAGCGTGTGCAGTGTGCGCAGGTAAAAGCGTATGGTGTTCCGTTTCAGTTCGCGGTGAGTTAACCAGGCTTCGTAGGCTTCGATGAGGTCGGAAGTGAGTTCGTCGAATGTCAAGTCGGCGTTGTTTCTGAAATCGCGGAAACGATGGTAGGCATTGGCATAAGTTTTGGCCGTTCCGTAGCGTTGCATGCGTTCCTTTTTGTTGACTTGTTCTTGCAGAAACATGAATACCGTTTTGACAACACATGCGTTGCGTAGTGCTTTACAAAGTTCGTCGATAGACATGTGTTCGTTGGACGCTTCTTTTTCGTACAGAAAATTCCGGCATTGCTTGCATTCCCAATTTATGAGCGATTGCATCAGTTGTAATTGCGTTTTGCGTTTGCCGGAAGAAGGAATGCGCAGTGAAGCAGTGGCTTTGTCCCATTCATCGGGGAAAATGTGGTAGTTGGTGCAAATCCAGCGTGTGCAGCGTTTGTAAATTATCTGATAATAGAGTGTGCCAGCGGCTAAAGGTAGTGTTGAAGGTCGGAATTTCAGTTTAATTGAAGCCATAGCGTTAAATGGTCGGATTTGTAGTTTGATTTTTAGAAAAAAAGTCGTGAAATCTCATTTTTTTCAGAATGCTTTCAGAATTGCCTCCTACTTTTGCAGTATCAAATAAAATTAGTAATAAAAAAAGATTACGACAATGAAGAATGTATTTAAGAAAATGTTTGCCACTATGGCATTGGCTCTTGCTTTCAGTGGAGCTGCTTACGCTGATAAAGATACCCCTATTACGTTGAAACAGTTGCCTACTCGTGCGCAGATTTTGCTTCGCAGTAATTTCAAGGGTAAAAAGGTTTCGTTCTCGAAAAAAGATTCGGACTTGTTTGGAAGAACCTTTGATGTGATTTTTACAAATGGTGACAAGGTGGAATTTGACAGAGATGGTAATTGGACTTCTATTTCCTGTCGTCGTGGTCGCCGGGTGCCAGCCGGATTGGTGCCTTCTTCCATTTTGCGTCATGTGCGCAACCGCTATCGTTCGGTTTATATCGTGGACATTGATCGTGAGAAGAATAAGTACGAAGTTGAACTGTCAAACGGCATGGAACTCACCTTCAATAAGCATGGTAAACTGATTGACGTGGATGATTGATGCGCTTGGGCAGAGTCTGATGCTGAAATGGTTTGACCTGTTTTGTGCAATAGGAGGCCTTTGCCTTCGACATTCCGTATGGATACAATACTCCCTAACTTAACAACCTTATAGTTATAAAATCCTTAGACACTATACCTTTTTGAGGGAAAGCTCCGGGTGAAACCGTTGCCAACCGTTTGATTCGGAGCGCACTTTCCCTTTTAAAGAGGAGGCGGAAAGGGCTCAACGCTGATAGCAATTTTAGGTGATTCAGTGTACAGGCTGTCGGATTCCGTTCCTCACGTTATAGAAATCCTGAATATTTACCCCGTAACACTACCTTATAACAATGAAAAAGATATTCTTCCTTTCGATGCTGTTGGCCGGCGCTTCGTTCTTTACCGCATGCAGCGATGACGATGATAACTACCTGAAGCAACTTCCGCCCCAAGTGGAACAGTCGTTTAGTCAGAAATTTCCTGATATAAAAGGTGCCCGTTGGGAAAACGATCACGGCATGTTTAAAAGTGAGTTCCGCAATGCCCAAGGCGTGGAGACCGAAGTGTGGTTTGCACCCGATGGAAGCTGGATTCGCACTGAAACCGATGTGCACCCTGCTGCACTTCCTGAGGCTGTGAAGCAATACGTGACAACGGCTCATGTAGGTTACTATGTGGATGATGCCGAATACATTGAAACACCCCAGGCTGCTTACTTCCATTTGGAATTAGAGGCTAAGGGTAAACCTGATGTGGAGGTGAACGTATTTGCTGATGGAACGTTGGTCGAGGGTATTCTGCCCGACGGCGTTATTGGCGAAAACAGTTTGCCGGCAGCCGTGTTGGCCGCTTTCGTTGAAAAATATCCTAACTTGCACGTTAAGGAGTGGGAAGTGGAACGTGGTCTGATTAAGGCTGAATTCCTGATGCCCGACGGTACTGAAACTGAAGCCTATTTCGATATGAAGGGCAGCTGGGTTCGTACGGAGTTTGACTTTAAAGGTAGCTTGCCTGAGGCTGTCATGAGCTATATCGTATCGAATTATCCGGATTATAAGGTGGATGATGCCAATTATGTGCAGACTCCGCTGGGCGATTACTACGAACTGGAACTGGAAAAGAACGGACGTCCTGATGTTTATTTGAACATTTGCGAGGATGCTACGCTCTGGAAATAGAAATAGGGCAAAGGATTTAACGGAAACATTTGGTATGTTTGTATGTGAACCTTTGATATTCAACTCGTTTTTTAACGTAAAGACCATTGCTTTGATGAGAAGAAAGGCAATGGTCTTTTTTTTGTGTGTTACGCATATAGAAGTCGTCTAAACTTTTCTGACGAAGATTTGAATTGGAGTTTTTATATCTTCTAAATTCAATCTTCACCTTTCTTTTGGGTTGTTTTTTGATCTTTCATCGGTCGTGTAGCTCGCTACACTCCCTCTTCAAGGCCCAAAAACACCTCAAAAATAAAGGCAAATCTTGAAATTCATAAAAGTTCAGACGACTTCATACAAAAAAAGGAAACGATTTTTGAAGAAAACGTTTTGCTCGGTGAAAAATTATTAGCAATTTTGCTCGTGCTGAATAGAAAGCAGGTGTTTAGGGCGTTCTTCAAAATTTGGGTTTAAAAAATCTATGATTCAGATCAATGCTTTATACGCTCATACCAGTGTATTGGGGTATAAGATAGAATGCGGCTCGGCAATACTTTCGCTGAAAAGCAAACTTATGGCTTGGTGCGGCATTCGCGAGTTCTTTAAGCCCATTATACATGCTTAAATTGAAGCATCCCTATAAATCATTTACTATAAATAAAGACCATGGAAAACAAAGCCGTACGTAACAAAGGTAATGAAAGCGATATTCTTTTTTCGCGCTGTGTGAAGGCTGGCAAACGAGTGTATTACATTGATGTGAAGTGTGACCGGAAAGGCGAATATTATTTGTCGATTACAGAAAGTAAACGACTGAAGACTGCGGACGAGCATGAGCAGCCGACGTTCGAGAAACACAAGATATTCCTTTATCGCGAGGATCTTGATAAATTCCGAAATGCCTTTGAGGCAGCGGTTCGTTTTACGCATGAGGCGGCTCCGCATGCAGACTTTGCTTCAGATTGGAGCGGTCCGGCTGTTGATGTCGACAATGAACATCAGGAGGAGGGTGAAAAGCCCTTACACGTTGATTTGGAGTTTTAGGAACAGTTTAGAATTTATTCAGCTTCTCAGACAGGGTTTCTGATTTTTGTTCATCCTGTTTTACCTATATTTTCGGCATTCCGAATTTTTACTGTAACTTTGCTTTCGCGAAGTGGAGATGGACCTCTGCAAAAATTTTGAAAACAGATATCCATCTGCCCAAACATACAATATGTACAGACTTAAGGGGGAGTTTGCTTTTGTCAATTCCTCCTTAAATAAGATATTCGCTATGGGACAAAAAATCAGACGCATTGGTTTAAGCCTAATACGCCAGAAATATTTGTGGACGCTGATTGCCTTCATTACTATTGTAGGTTTTCTTGACCCCAACAGTTTTTGGCAGCGTTATAAACTTTATGCACAAAACGAGGCTCTGAAACTTGAAATAAAAAAGTACGAGGAACGCTACGAACGCGACACGAAGGAACTGAATGAATTGGAAAATAATCCGGAAGCAGTGGAGCGTGTGGCGCGTGTAAATTTGTATATGAAAACGGCAGACGAAGATGTTTATGTAATAGATGACAGTACCACTCCTTAATACTATAACTCAACTCCTTAATTAAGGATGCGAGGTGGGTACTGTTGTTTGCCTAATCATGTATAAATAAAGAAGTCGTCTAAACTTTCCTGACGAAGATATGAATTGGAGTTTTATCTCCTCTACATTCAATCTTCACCTTTCTTTTTGGCCGTTTTTTGATCTTTCATCGGTCGTGTAGTTCGCTACACTCCCTCTTCAAGGTCCCAAAACGCCTCAAAAATAAAGGCAAATCTTGAAATTCATAAAAGTTCAGACGACTTCAATATTGAGCACCTACTTGGTTCATTTTTACTTGTTTATTTATGTTTCGAACATCACTTTTTTATTTGGGCGGCTTGTTGCTAGTAATTGGTTCAGTAATGCCCTTGTTTTTGCCAGCTATAGCACCTTACGTGTTTGCGGCCGGTGCGTTGTGTTTCTGTCCTATCCAAATGAGCGATCGCTACGAAGGAAGTAACATGACGATTCGTCGTTTGCGCCGTCAGCAAATGTTAGGTTCCTTGCTTTTGCTCATAACTGCAGGGCTGATGTTTACAGCTCAGTATGGTATTCCTCCTTTTCGTGGAAGTGAATGGAAAATTACGTTGATGATAGCTGCCGTGCTTGAAGTGTATTCCATATTCCGCATTGACCATGAGGAAAACAAGCAGAAGCAGTAAAATATTGATAAACATTTGTTTGCAGTAAAGGGGTGTTCCTAATCTACTATGATGAGAACACCCCTTTAATCATGTAATAGCGCGCGGCACATACCGGCGGCTGTGTGGTCAGACAAGGGCGGCGTTCTGCTGTTTGGTGATGACAGGTCATTCAATCATGAAACTGCTGGTTTTTTGCTCATTTTTTTGTACTCACATGCAATCTGCATCGTTAATGCACCCCTTAAAATCTTCGGCTAATTGTGAAAAACGTGCAAGCTTTTTGGCTTGGTGCGCTTGAATTTCTCAAAAATCTTTTACGCAGGTCATACTTTCTGCCTGAACACTATTATTTACAAACAGAACATTGTAAATTTGCTTTGCATTCGGAGATTAAAAGTATGACGGATGTTTTTTCAAAAGCGAAGAGATAGATATAAACCATTCACACCCTTACTGAATATGGATAAATTGTTACTCATATTATCCTCATTGCTATTGCTTACTTCATGCGCCAATCAGTATAGCATAGCGGGCAATTCGTCAGTGCCTTGTTTAGACGGACGCATGCTCTACCTCAGGGTGTCGCCCCAAAATGATGATAAACTGAACGCATCGAACTTTGTTTGTTTAGATTCGTGCAAGGTGATTCATGGCCGTTTCAACTTTGATGGCAGTATGGACTCAGTGGTGCTGGCCATGCTTTACACCGATAATCAATGTGTGATGCCGGTGGTTATTGAAAACGGCAGTCTGGATATTCAAGTTGATAATGTGGCGCAACGCGTTACCGGAGGTCCTTTGAACGATAGATTGTATGGCTTTTTCAAAAAGCGTAACCGCATCGACAACGAAATGTGGGAATTGCAGCAAAAGAGCATTCGCATGATGCGCGAAGGTGCCTCGCCTCAGGAAATAGATAAACGCGTGGGACGTAAACTGCAGAAACTTTCGCGTCAGTCGGAAAATCTGGAAATACAATTTGTGAAAGATAATTACGACAATGTGTTAGGTCCCGGTTTCTTCCTGTTGCTGTGCAGTCAGTATCCGTCGCCCATTATGACGCAACAAATTCAGGATATTTTGGATGGTGCGCCCGGCACGTTCCTGAATCATCCATACGTAAAAAGCTACGTGCAGCAGGCCGAACGGCGAATGATGTCGCCAATGCCTACGATTACTACGCATTCCACTTCGACCAGCACAACTATTACCATTAACTGTCCGTAAGCTGGTACGGTACAGTGATAAGCAAAAAGCCTTGACAGAGAGATTTGATTCTCATGTCAAGGCTTTTTTTATGGTTAAAAAAGAACAGTTTCAGCCGTTATTCGCCCGTGATTGTGGCAACAAGATGGCGCGATCCGCCTTCATAGCGAAACTCGCACAAATAGATGCCTTGCCAAGTACCTAAATTCAATTTTCCGTTGGTAATGGGAATGGTTAGACAGTTGCCCACCAAACAACTTTTGCCATGCGCAGGCATGTCATCAGGACCTTCAAACACATGGCGGTAAAAAGGTTCGCATTCCTTGATGAGGTTGTTGAAGATATCGTCCAGGTCGGCACGAACATCCGGATCGGCATTCTCGTTGATGGCCAATCCGGCAGAAGTATGCTTCATGAACAAATGAAGAAGACCTACTTGAGGAAGTGGGGGAAGGTGTTTGATAACCTCTGCCGTAACGAGGTGGAACCCCCGTTCGCGCGAATGTAATTCAAATTCTACTTGTTTCCACATATATAGTTATGCTGGCTATGAAATGGAGAAATGAGTGTTTTTTATATGTATGTAGGGAAAATACTGCAGCAGGCAAATACGCTCCCGACACGCTGGATCAAGGTTCATAAAAAGTACATGTTCCTTTCAGCTGGAATGAGAACTGCTAAAAGGCATGCGGTGCAATTTACAAAAACCTTGCGAAACGAACTACAGATGCAACGGATAAAACAGAGGATTTTAAAATACATTAAGTAAACATCCGTTTTTGGCAGTTGCTCTGCATCCTTACCATCCGGTTTGATCAAAACCCGCAGCCTGATACCATTCCGTGCGTTTGAAGTCCTCGTTCAAGTCGCCGTGGCGCGTTTGCGAAGCATTGTGCGTATAGGCCGTTTGCGGAATGAACATACTCACCGAGCAATAATCAGCCTCGTTTTTAGGCATATTGAGGTAGTCCCAGTAGCCAGGTCCCACGTAGACGCTCGGAGTGGCACCCGAAAAAACAATCGCGTTGCGCAAGGCCGCCTCGGCTCTGTCGAAGTAGTTTGCCGGTAAAATATGTTTCAACGCTTGCAAGGCATCATAGTTGTGCGGACGGTAATAATAGTTGTCACAGTAAGGCTGATAATGCAGCACCTCGGACTTGTATCCCTTTTCGTTCTCAGTAAACATGTCGGGCGAATTTCGGTTGGCCAGCAGCGAGTGGGGCAGAGCCTCCTTCAGCACATCGGCCAACGCCTGCAGTTTATTCGTTTGTACGCATGCAATGCACAGCCCATAGTCCGCATAGCTGCTTTGCAGTTCGTCCGACCGCACATCGTTCAAGTAAGTGCGTGCAATATCTGCCGGGTTATCCGAGAAGAAACCATATTGAATGTTGTGCGTGTAGTATGAGCCATGGGCGGGGGTAGCCACAGGCGATGCCACCACATAGTCTGCCACATGGCGCAAGGCATAACCCACCTCGACATTCTGCATCAGGCAGGCATCAAAGAATACATATTTACAATGAATGCCAGCCTGCGCTATGGCCTGTGCCATGCCGGTAATACTCATTTGAGCCCCCTCATTGCTCAGATTTCCATTGGGCCCGGAATCAATGCCAAATGAATAAGTGTGAGGTGTTTGACGCGATTTTTGTTTTTCGTAATCAGCATACTCCGTGTCGGTAGGTGTAATCCATCCATCGGCATGCGACCACATCACAAGCCCGTATTCTTTGGCAGGGAACGAGGTTTTGGTCAGTTCAAGAACCTCCTGTAATCGTTTCGGGTCCGTACTGCAAAAATCAGTGTTCCAGCGTTTCACCAGTCGCGGCTTGTTCTGGTTAGGCAGAATTTGATAAAGTCGGGGAGCGTCTTTATCGTCAATGAGCATGAGCAGTCGGTTATTGGCAGTCAGGTATTTCCGCCCCTTCATCATTTCGGCAGAATCGGCTTTATGGTATCCGGTTATTTCGTTGCCGCTGCCCAGTGAATTTTGGGCAGCCATGTAAACGAGTACCGTGCGTTGCCCCATTTCTTTGTCGTTCAAAGGTAAATCAATCGACTCGTTGCTATCGTTACAAGCAGACAGTAACAAGGTAAACAGAGGCAGAATGGATAAACGGGAAAAGTTCATAAGCAAAAAATAAATGTCAACATCTATTTACTTGAATTCAATTTCAACTTTCTTAAATCCAAATGATTTGAAGATGCGCGTAAAATGTTCCACGGCATTGTTTTCAGCCGTTTTAAGGTTTTTCGGCGTAAGGCAACGCCGCTTCATGGCACTTTGGGCTTGGGCATACATCTTTTCGTAGGCTTCGGGCGGAACCGTACCTTTTTGATAGAAAGAGCGTGTACGGGCCTCGTCGATGAAGTTGGCATCGAGCAATGCGATGCGGGGCAGGCGGAGTTGCGCCACCGAATCGGGCAGAGACGTAAACCAGTTCGTATCAGCTTTGGCCATGTCAATGCCTAAACGCAGTGTACCAGAATAAATGCGAACCAAGTGGTCAGAGCCAAAGGTGCGTTGCCGGTGCCATTCAACAAATTCCTCCGTGCTCACCGACATAAACTCCCACTCGCCAATGTTGCGAACCGACTGTACCTGTTCGGGCGTCAAGTCAATGCGCGTGTTTTTAACCACAGTCAGTTGAGCCGGTGGGTTTGTCTGGCAACTTTTGTAAGTAACGGCAATAGCCACCGCACCACCGGCAATAGCCACCAGCCACCAGTAACGCATCAGGCTGAAGAAAAAGTGGCTCCATCCGTATTTTCGTTGTTTCATTGCTTCACAATTATTTTGGCCACATCGCTTTCTGTGAATTTCTTTCTGAAGCGAATGGTTATGTTCTTTTCTTTAAATCCCATTTTCGTCAGCATAGGGTGCAGGTTGGCAGCGGCACTCATTTCAGCCTGTTCGATAATGCCAAACGAAGCCGCATGACTGATAATGCTGTCAGCCCCCTGGTGGGCAAAATTGCTGATTTCTTCATCGGTGTAGCGCGAACGCATACCGTCAATAAACTGTCGGGTGCCGCGATGGTCAACCTTCGACGCTGTGGCAATTATTTTAGGGTCGGGCAGCGTCACGGTAATCGACGTGTCGGTTCGTTCAATGTTCTTTTCGCTGAATTCTGCAAAGTCGATGTAAGCCTTTAGTTTCACATCAATCGGAATGGCCACCTTGCGGTTACCCACCCTTGTGTGCATGTTTACCGGAATGCCTAACACGTTTCCCCTGAGTGTCGGGTTATCGGTATGCGTAACAATTTTATGAATGACGTATTCCGTGGTATAAAGTCGGGCGCATTTGTTGACTTCATATACAATGCGTGCCGTTGTGTCGATGCGCACCGTGTCGGAACGGTGCGCTTGTGAAGTGGCATCTTTTTCAGCAGATTGGCAGCTTAGGAGCAGCGTTCCGGCAATCCATACCCAGCCTGCCACAGTGCGCAACGAACCGTAAAAATTGAATAGAGGTTTCATAATCGTAAACTCAAATGGTAAATCAATGCCGGCAACTTTGTACCTCGCCAATGCTGTGTGGTTCACAGAAATATTCCTGTGTGATACCACTCAGGGCTGCTTCCGGCTTGCTTAGGCGAATTTACTTAAAATCATTCATGTATGGCCATATTTCTTGTTTTATTGCTTATAATTTTGTTATTTTGCAATCAATTTAGTAACAGGTTATCCCTTTTTACCATGATAAAGAAACTCACGCTGGCAGCTGGCATGCTGCTTTTCGTCATGCAGTTTGCAGCATGTGGCGATCATAAAAAACAGGCTGGCAATGATGTGGCAGACTCCACACAGCTTGCTGCCAAACAAGGCCCTCATGCCGACAGTGCACACAGACACACCTATACAGCCGTATTGAAAGGACAGCATTACGACATCACCATTGACCGCCGACCCGATCGCAGTTTGCCTTTGGTGAGCGACGATATGGGGCGTCAGTATGTCGACAACTGTGTGGAAGTAATTGTGGCATGCGAGGGGAAACTGGTGCGAAGCAAAGTGTTCACCAAACGTGCGTTTGCCGATTTCCTTTCCGATAAAGAAAAGCAAGGCACTGTGCTTTTAGGCATGGCCTACGATGCCGAACAAAGTAATAACAGCCACATTTGTCTGGGCGCACAAATCGGTCAGGTCGGTATTGAAGAAGGACCGGCATTTACCATCGAAATACCCCTCGACGGAGGTGCCATCAGCATTTTGCGCGATAATAATCAGGACACAACAGGCAACGATGGGCTGTCTGATTAGTGCTTGATGGATTCAAATAAATCAGACTTTAATATATCTTATTTTCAGGCATAGCAAGCTCCTTATTGCTATGCCTTTTTTTATGCGTCATAGTATTTTAAGGAAATACACATCTGCGGGCATGGAGTTCAGTCATGCCTAATTGCCTTTTATTTTTGGGTTGTCACAATTTGTGGTTTGCGCTTTTTGTGCGTAAAAACAGCATCCCCAACTGCATACATACCTGTGTGCGGTTGGGGATGTTTTGTTTTATCTATTCAAAGACTGGATAGATGAGGAAAAATGTGCAATTAAGACAAGCCGATGATTTCACCGTCAACATATTCAATGTGGTTGGCCTGAGGGTCTTTGGGCAATCCCGGCATACGAAGAATGTCGCCTGCAATGGCCACAATCATTTCAGCACCGGCATTGAGCACCACGTCCTTGATTTGAATGTTGAAACCACTTACGGCGCCATATTTCTTGGCATCGGCCGAGAAAGAGAATTGCGTTTTGGCAATACATACCGGGAAGTGAGCCATGCCGTGCTGTTCGGCCAACTTGATGCGGTTAAGAGCCGGTTTGGCAAAGCTGACGCTGGCAGCACCGTAAATGCTTTTACATACCTTCTCGATTTTGGTGCAGATGGGGTCGTCGTCGTTGTAAGTGAAGTGCAAAGGTTTTTCCGACGGCTTGTTTTCGATGGTGTCAACCACCAACTTCGCCATGTCGATAGCACCCTTGCTTCCGTCAGTGTATGCATAGTTGATGACGAAGGGCACACCCAGTGTTTCTTCGCAGTATTCGCGCAACATGTCCATTTCGCTTACCGTGTCGCCGGCAAAATGGTTGAACACCACGAGTACGCTCTGTCCGAAGCTTTGCAGGTTCTTGACGTGGCGGTCAAGGTTAGCCAATCCGGCACGCAAGCCCTCTTCGTTGGGTTCCTTAATTTTGTCGAGTTCTACGCCGCCGTGCATTTTCAGTCCTTGCGCAGTGGCAACAATTACCGTGAGGTCGGGCGTGAGTCCGCTCTTGCGACACAGAATGTTGTAGAATTTTTCAGCACCCAGGTCAGCACCGAAGCCGGCTTCAGTGATGGTGTATTCAGCGTGCGACAACGACATCTTGGTAGCAATCAGTGAGTTGCAGCCATGAGCAATGTTGGCAAACGGTCCTCCGTGAACAATGGCAGGCGTGTTCTCGGTGGTTTGAACCAAGTTAGGCTGAATGGCATCCTTCAGCAGCACCATGATGGCACCGGCCACACCCAGGTCGCGAACGGTGAAGGGCAGACCTTCGTAGGTATAGCCCAAAAGGATGTTTTCGATGCGGCAGCGCAAATCCTTTTCGTCCTTTGCCAAACACAGAATGGCCATGAGTTCAGAAGCCGGGGTGATGTCGAAACCAGCCTGCTGCGTAATGCCGTTGGTGGCAGGGCCAAGGCCGGTAACGATGCTGCGGAGCGAACGGTCGTTGACATCGAGTACGCGGCGCCACAGAATTTCCTTCAAGCCGAAACCTTCTTTCTGGTGCTGGTACAAGTAGTTGTCGAGCAAGGCAGCAATCATGTTGTGAGCCGAAGTGATGGCATGGAAGTCGCCGGTGAAATGCAGGTTGATGCGTTCCATGGGCAACACCTGTGCGTAGCCGCCACCGGCTGCACCGCCCTTCATGCCGAAGCAGGGACCGAGCGAAGGTTCGCGCAAGGCCACGCAGGCTTTTTTGCCCAATGCGTTCAAGCCCAATGCCAAACCAATGCTCACGGTGGTTTTGCCAATGCCGGCACGAGTAGCCGTGATGGCTGTAACGAGAATCAGTTTGCCTTTCTTATCCTCGTTGATGAGCGAAAGGGGCAGTTTGGCAATGTGCTTACCATAGTGCTCAATGTTGTCGGCATCGATACCAAGGGTTTGAGCCACTTCGTCAATGCGTTTCAGCGGGGTGCTGTGGGCTATTTCAATGTCTTTTTTCATTATACCTATCAGTTTTTTGTGTTGGTTCTTTTAGTATTCCATTGAGTATGAGATGCCGCGTCGAGCCATATCGCGCAACGTGGGCGACAGGCGCAGAATGAATGCTTCCCAGTTACGCAGTTTGGCAGGGCTCCATCCCACTTCGGCCAAGGCCAGTGCACGCGGATAAGCCTGGTAATAGATGCGTTCGGGGCTGTTGATACATTCGCTCCAAAGCGTGCCCGCCACGCCAAACAAGTTGTTGTGTTCAAATTCCTCGCCCATGCCCCATGCCGGGTCGAGTTCGTAAGTACGCTTCAGCGAAGTGGAAGGCATACCCCAGTTTACCTCGGGCATATCGCCGGGAGCCATGGGGTAGTCAAAGTAGCAGTGTTCGCCCGGACAAAGCATGATTTTGGCATTGTTGGCCACAGCAGCATCGAGTGCAGGCTTGGTCAGTCCCATGCGCCAGGCAAAGGTGACGCAGCCGGGTTGAATTTTCTTGAAGTCGAGTTCGTACCAGAACATGGGCACCTTGTTGTGCTTGGTGCGCAGGGTGTCGATGACGCGGTTGAACATGTACTCCTGCAAGCGCCAGTTTTCAGAGCGGTCGGTCGTAGTGATGCCCAGTTTCTTTTTCAAATCCTGACATTTGGGGCAGCTGGTCCAGCAGTCGAGGGCCGGCATACCGGCTTCGTCGCCACCCAAATGCACGTAGGGCGAGGTGAACACAGACGACAGTTCGTTGAACACATTGCCTAAGAATTCATAAGTAAACTCATTACCCGGACAAAGCAGTTCGTTCGATACACCGCAGGTGGTTCGGATGGGCACCTTCTTGGCATGACACGTCAGTTCGGGATAAGCGTGAATGGCAGCCACTTCATGGCCAGGCATTTCGATTTCGGGAATAATCTGTACGTGATACTTGGCAGCGTAAGCCACGAGTTCGCGCATTTGGTCTTGGGTGTAATATCCCGAAACAGGTATTTGCATGTCGTCCATACCCACACGCGAAGACGACACTTCCGTTAAGCGCGGGTATTTTTTGATTTCGATGCGCCATGCCTGGTCGTCGACCAAGTGCAGGTGCAGGGCGTTGAGCTTGTAGCGCGCCATTTCGGGCACAAAGGCTTTCAGCTCTTCGAAGGGGATGAATATGCGGCAAGGGTCGACCATGAGTTCGCGAACGTGTGTACGCGGTGCATCGCTCAGCGAAAGCTGTGGAATTTTTTCGCAGCATGCAGTAGTACCGTTTCCGCGCAGCAACTGGTCGAAGGTCATCAGTCCGTAGAACACGCCGGCCGGCGTTTTACCCTTAACCACCACTTCTTTATCGGTGATGTTGAGCGTGTAAGCTTCGGCATCGGTCAGCGAATTGTCGATAAGCAACTTAATCACCGCCTTGCCCTTGCGTCCTTTCTGTTTGCCGATGCGGTCAATGATGATTTGTTCAGCCTGTGATTTTTCATTGGCCAATTCAGCCGGTGCTTCGACGCTCCATTTGCTGTTGACGTTGAGCGCATTCGCCTGATTGTTCACCTGCAAGTCAGCCGGAGCAGGCATCAGCACTTCCTGAGGGTTGCACACCAGGTTGGTGGTGTTGTTTACTTCCGTGAAAAAACGATTCCATCCTTGCGCTTTGCGGTATTTCAGTTCAGCCCCCTTCGGCACAATCAGTTTTACGTTTTTGCGGTTAATGCCTTCGAAGGTTGAGGCACAAGCCGTTGGCGGTTCGGGCGAATTGACGCGGATGGTGTGCAGTCCTTTTAATCGTGCAAAGGCAAATTCGCCCAGCGTGGGG
Source organism: Prevotella sp. CAG:891 (assembly GCA_000437675.1). Lineage (GTDB taxonomy): Bacteria > Bacteroidota > Bacteroidia > Bacteroidales > Bacteroidaceae > Alloprevotella. Next base: position 5,393 of record FR901772.1, on the reverse strand, counting down.
GTGCCTTCGATGGTTATTTCCTGTAAGTTGTCGCACGACGAGAATGCCGCATCCTTCACACGTTCCAAACTTTTGGGCAATGTCAGCGTTTGCAGATTACGGCAGGCAAAGAAAGCCTGTTTTCCGATGGTTTTGACGTTCGACGGCAGAATCACTTGCTGCAAGGCACGGCGCGAGTGGAATGCGTTTTTGGGCACGGCTTCACAGTCGGCAACACTTAAATCAACGTTACGCAACTGCCAGCACAAGTCGCGGAGTTGTCTGAAGTCGGAGTTTCCCTTTACAGAGAGTTTGCCCGTGAGTTTCAGTTCTGTGGCCGCAGCCTTTTGTTCGGCTGAAAGTTCGTTCATGCCGCTAACGGTTTGTGCCGTCAGCTGTCCGGCCAGTGCAAAGGCTGCAAAGAGCGAAAGAATAGGTTTCATGGAAATAGGTTGTGAATTGAAAAGAATAATCAGTAGGGTGATTGGTTTCGAGCAGTCGGGGGTGGGGCTGCTAAAAACGTGAAAATGCACTCTTCGTGTCCTATGCTACCGAGCGCATCGGACTGCGAAAAATGCATATTGCCTGTTATTTCATGGGGCACACAGGCTTAGCATTGCAAGCTGCGCGTTCCGTCTTCGTTTTCTTCGATGGTCACTTTTACTACATCGCCCGGAAGCAAGTCCTCAATCAGTTCGGGCCACTCAATGAAGCAGAGAGCACCCGAATAGAAGTAATCTTCGTAGCCCATGTCGTAGACTTCGTCAATTTTTTGAATGCGATAAAAGTCGAAGTGGTAAATCAGTTCGCCCGTGTCGTCAGAGCGGTATTCGTTGACAATGCTGAACGTGGGCGAGTTAACCACATCGCTCACTCCCAGTTCCTCGCAAACGGCTTTGATAAAAGTAGTTTTTCCGGCACCCATTTTGCCATAGAAAGCAAACACGGTGCTTTGGTCCATTTGTTCGATAAATGCCTTGGCGGCGGTGCGGATATCGTCCAGCGAATGAATGGTCAGGTTCATAAGAATGATGATAAATAAAAGTTCAAATTAAGTGATGCAAAGTGCTGAGCGGCTAATTGCATGTCAGGGTTTAACGCCGAGTAACTGCAAGAGCTTCTGCACACTTTCTTCCAGTGAAAGTTTCGATGTGTCGAGGCTCAGCACAGGGTGGGTAGGGGCTTCGAAGGGGGCCGAAATACCCGTGAAGTGTTTTACCTCGCCACGGCGTGCCTTGGCATAGAGGCCTTTCACATCGCGACGCTCGCACTCTTCAATAGGAGTAGAAATGTAGATTTCCTTGAAGTCGTCGGGACCGATGATGTCGGCAGCCATTTGTCGCAGTTCCTCGGTGGGACTGATGAAGGCAGCAATGGTGATGATGCCCGTGTCGACAAAAAGTTTGGCCACTTCGGCAATGCGTCTGATGTTTTCTTTGCGGTCGTCGGCCGAAAATCCCAGGTTGGCATTGATGCCGCTACGTATGTTGTCGCCGTCGAGAATGCGGCAAAGCAGTCCGCGACGGTGTAATTCGCGCTCAAGGGCTATGGCTACGGTGCTTTTGCCCGATCCGCTCAGACCGGTAAACCAAAGCATCACGCCACGTTGACCGAGCAATGCTTCTTTGTCGCTGCGTGAAAGCATGCGGTCGAAAATTGGATATATGTTTTCTGATTGATTCATCATGACGGCAAAGTTAGAATAAAATGACGAGATACGGAAGTGTTGCTAAATATTAGAATAGGGTTAAATCACGTCAGTAGCATTTTTTTTGAAAGTAACGAGGTTGCTCCGCATCAAACAGCCAGTTTGTTGAGGTGAACCTTCAGCCTATTTTCCAGCTTGTTTCAGCATATTTTTGACCTACGCTCCCATTTATACCCCAATGTATAACCTCCAATCACTTTGGAATGGGCTGCATTTCGCTGCTTATTGTGCGCTGTGCAGTTTTAACAACTAACTTAATAAGAGTAAAAATTCATAGTTCGCCTTTATCTTCATTTCAAGCCGGAACGAGCGTGTGGGGAACCTATTTGGGCGTTTTTCTGAAAACGCTGATTATCAGTAATTCCGAGATTCTTGAAACTGGCTCGGAACTAATTCAAACAAGCTCGGAACTAATTTAAACAAGCTCGGAACTAAATTCAACAAGTTCGGAACTAATTCGGACAATCGCGGAGCTATTTTTGACAACAGCGCATCGCGTGGTTCAAACAACGGCAGGCAGATGGGAAAGTACGCTGAATGTTTTAATATAAATTTACTTGTTTGGCGACTCGCTGTTTAACATTTACTGCACAGGGACAGGTGTGGCCTCGAAAATGAGCCATACAAAACGTGACAGAGCCAACACAAAAAAACGGGCAAGGAATGCTTGCCCGTGATAAAAACGTATGCCCATATATTAGGCATGGTAGAAGCGGATGCAGACCCGATTCTATATTGAGGCTTTTCATTGCAGCATTTACATGGCAATGTAGCCTTGCTCGATGGCTTTTTTTATAAGTTCTGCCATGTTGGTGGCACCGAGCTTATGAAGAATGTGTTTGCGGTGGAATTCAATGGTATTGGTCGAAACAAAAAGCATTTCGGCAATTTCGGCTGTTTTTTTACCCTGTGCAATGGCGCGGAGTACTTCCTGTTCGCGTTCCGACAGCGTTTGCTTGCTTTCGTATTCGGTGCAGTATTTTTGGAATTTACTGCTGTAGTAGCTTTCGCCGGCCAATACGTAGCCCACAGCATTGTGCAGTTCACCGACGTCGTCGCTCTTCAGTACGATGGCATTGGCACCGCTGTTCATCATTTGCTTGATAATCCAAAATTCCTCGTGCATGGAGTGAAAAATCACGGCTACATCAGGGCGGAACTTTCTGATTTTTTCAAGCAAATCGAAACCCGACATATCTGGCAGTTCTATGTCGATGATAAGAATGGCGTAGGCATGCTGTTTCACCATTTCGAGTGCATCGGCAGCTTTGGTTGCTTTGTCTACTCGTTTGATTCCCTTGCAGGTGGAAAGCAGCGTAGTAAGCCCTAACAACACGATTTGCTGGTCTTCGATAATGAGAATGTCGGCTCCGATGGCATGTAGGGGGTTGTCCACGGTGGTTTGAATTATCTGACTCATTGTTAATTGGCTGATGAAAGCAATAAGTAGTGAATGTTTTTAGATGAAAAATTACCCGAAATAAACTGTGCTGAATTATGAACAGTTGCTGAGTAACGGCTTCAAACTAAATGACGGAATATAATATGAATAGGAAACTGTTGGGCTAAGTCATGATTGTAAATCGTGTTTTTTACTTGCATTTGCTTAACCGCTATCATATTCTACACCATTTCATCCTACCGATATTATAACTTCTATTTAAATTGATTAGTCAAAAATAATCATTTCGTTTTCGTGGAACAAACATAAATGAATGTAATGTGTTTAACGAACTGAAAAACTACGGAATAGCGTAGGTAGTTTTTAGTTCAACTTTCGTTCCTAAATGCGAAGAAGACCATTTGAACTGAGCATTGATGCTTTCAGCCCTTTCGTGCATTGACCGTACACCGCCATTGTGCCGACCGCTGTTTTCTGTGCCTATGCCGTTGTCGGTGATGGTGAGGCAGAACATTCCGTCGTGACAGGTCAGTTGCACTTCAGCGTGTGTGGCTTGCGAGTGGCGCACAACATTGCCAATGGCTTCCTGCGTAATGCGGTAAGTTTGGGCTGCGACATTGGGCGAAATGCATTTCCAATCGTTGCCCTCGGCCGTGAAGGAGATGTGCAAAGTGTCGGGTTTGAGCAACGTGTCGATGTAGTAGGCCAGCAGTTCGTTAATCTGAGCATATTGGAATGAAGGCGGCATCATTTCGTGCGAAAGATGACGGAGTTCTTCGCGCAGTTTGCTCACATGCGTAATGGCCTGCTGTATGCCGGCATTATCGTTGCGCAACGTAAGGCCAATGGCCAGCAGCTCGTTGCATGCACCGTCGTGCAGTTCGCGGGCAAAGCGTTCGCGTTCCTTTTCCATACCCTCGATGTAGCGTTTCGACAAGTCGATTTTTGTTTGCTTGGCTGCCATTTTCCTTTTCTGCCGAAAACGAATCAGCACTATCATCAGTGCGGCAATGATAGCCACGAGCAAAGCGACGATGATGGCAGCCCAACTTTGCTGCACGGCTTGCGCTTGCTGCAATCGGCTGATTTCAAGTTCTTTCTCCTTGGTTCTGAACCGTATGGAAAATTCCGACAACTGCTTTTTCAGTTCGGCATGGTTCACCGAATCTTCGAGCGCATTGGCCTGCGTTTCCTTGTGGTAAGCCTGTGCGTAATGGCCCAACGCTGCCAAACAAGTGGCTTGCAAACGGAGCAGTTTGTGCTGGGGCATGGTAAGCATTTGGGTGTTCTGTTCCAGCAATTCAGCCGTTTTGAGTGCCTGGCTGTATTGCTTGCGAGTAATTTCCGTGTTCAAACGCGCTTCGTAAATGCCCATAGCTGCGATGCTTCCGGGCGGACAGTTTTGTGCCAGCTGTGTGCCCAGTTGCAGGTAGTTGTCGGTAGCTTGGCTATTGCCCAAATCTCTGTAGACGCTGATGAGGTAATTGATTACTTTGAGCTTGAGCGGTGTGAAATCCAAACTGTCGGCCTTTGTATATACAGCCGACAACAGTTGGGCCGCTTTGTTTAAATCCTGTTTGTAAGCATAACAGATGCCTTCGTTGGCCATACCCGAAAGCATTTCGATGGTGTCGCCGGCTAGGCTTGCATTTTGAATGGCTTTCCGGGCATAGTTCAAACTTTCGCTGTGACGGCCCATTTCGCAGTAGAGCACCGACAGGTTGTTTTGCAAATAAGCCAATGCTTCCTTGCTCGAACTTTTCAATGCTTCCTGAATTCCCCTTTGATAGCATACGGCTGCTGAGTCGTTCATGCCCATGCGGCGGTACGAAATGCCCATATTGCCGCAAAGAATGGCAAATGATTCGGGGTCGATGTTTCCCTGGCTGTATTGCATGGCCTTTTGTCCGTAGGCAAGCGATTGTTTCATATTTCCTTTCATGGAATAGGATACAGATATTTCAGCATACAGGTATCCGGCGGTGCTGTCGGCCACTCCGGTTAAAGCTAAAGCCTTTTTCCCTGGGCAATGGCCGAATCATATTGTTCGGCTGCATTGAACGCGGCTGTTTGTTCCAGCATGGCATAAGCTTTGTCGTTTTCGGATGTAGGTGTGTTTCGGTTGCATGAGGGTATGCAGCCAATAAGAATACTAGCTATTAAGGGTAATGTTGCTTTCATAAAAAAGAGGTTATATACCAATCGTTTCCTAACAAGATTCAATTTTACGAATTTATTTTCAAATTATTGGTAATTTATAGAGACTCACATTTGAAAACCCCTAAATCTTCAGTTTAGGGGATG
>FR901771.1:18180-19917 GCA_000437675.1 Prevotella sp. CAG:891 | reverse complement strand
CAACAGAAAAAGATATTCTTAAGGGACGACTATTTACACCTAATACAAATGCTAAGCCTCTATATTGAATATTCATTCTGTTAATAAATTAGTAAGTAGATAAACAGTCAATTAAGGATATCCTCAAAGGATAGGCACTTTTCTGTACCTACCTTCAATAACAATTTAAATTTTCACTTAACTTCATAGCGTTCTGTATCCTCTCCGTTAAGGATACAAACTATACGACGACAAGCCTTTCCATCGCCATAAGGATTTACAGCATGACTCATAGCTTCATACGCAGCAGAATCATCAAGCAATGTACTTACTTCATTGACTATCTTGTCATAATCTGTACCAACAAGATGAACAGTACCACTTGCCAATGCTTCAGGACGTTCAGTGGTATCACGCATCACGAGAACTGGCTTTCCAAGTCCAGGTGCTTCTTCCTGAATACCACCCGAGTCAGTCAATACAATGGTAGCTTTTGACATCAAGTGGACAAACTCCAAATATTGCAAGGGCTCGATAAAGAAGAAGTTGGAACGTGTCAAATCTTCACCAAACACTTCATGAATGGGTTTGCGGACATTTGGATTCAGGTGCATGGGATAAACAAAATCCACTTCCGGATATTTTTCAGACAAGTCTTTCATGGCTGTAACCATGCGAATAAATCCATCACCGAAATTCTCGCGTCTATGGCCGGTAATCAGTACCAACTTTTTGCCTGCATTGAGTCGGTTGACATCATAACCAGCTTGAAGCAGAATGTTATTCTGTTCCTTGGCGAGGTCGGCATCATCCTTCAGTTTTTCGACCACCATGTGAAGGGCATCAATCACCGTATTTCCCGTTACATAGATTTTCCCCTGTGCCTTTTCCTCTAACAAGTTCTTTTCAGAAAGAGGAGTGGGTGCAAAGTTATATTCGGCAATACGGCCTGTAACCTGTCGGTTCATTTCCTCGGGCCAAGGACTATATATATTATGTGTACGCAGTCCGGCCTCAACATGGCCTACGGGAATCTGTTGGTAAAAAGCAGCCAAGGCTGCAGCTGTTGATGTGGTAGTATCACCATGAACAAGCAAAACATCTGGTCTGCACGCTTTAAATACATCGCGCATGCCGGTGAGCACACGTGCCGTAACATCGTACAAGTCCTGACCTTGCTTCATGATATTCAAATCGTAGTCAGGCTTAACATCGAATATAGTTAATACCTGATCGAGCATTTCGCGATGCTGACCAGTTACACATACAATGGTTTCAAACTCATCTCTATGTTTCTGGAACTCTTTTACCAAAGGACACATTTTAATAGCCTCCGGGCGAGTTCCGAAAACTAACATTACTTTTTTCATATAACTTCGTTTTTTAGTAACCAGTCAATTTAGGCCTATACCCTAAAGAGTAGGCACTTTTCGGTGCCTACCTTCACTGACTTATTAAAACTTAAATTGATTTTTAACGTTAAGGATTTTTCAAGTCCGATACAAGACGGTAAGAAAGAGGAATAATCCCTGCAACCCTCAAAGTTTTTTGTGCAAAAAATAAGCGGAATTAATCTGCATTCTTCCTCCTGTTGCCAGCAGTTTTCTTACCTGAAGCACCGGCTGCTTTAGACTTACCCGACTTTGAACGTTTAAAGTTTGAAGAAGCTTCTTTTGATAAAGCCAATTCTTCTTCGAGAAGACGGTTTTCACGTTCCAAAGCTTCTTTTAAGGCACGTTCCTGCTGAATTTCAGCACA
>FR901771.1:0-18159 GCA_000437675.1 Prevotella sp. CAG:891 | reverse complement strand
TCCTGATGAATTTCAGCACAAATGGTATTTATCTCCACATGCATATCTTTCAACTCATCGTTCATTTTGGCCAATTCGGCTTTCCTTTTGACCAACAATTCCTTCATATCGTCATACACTGCACGCATCGCACGTAAATCAGAACGCTGGCTTTCGTGCTGTGCTATCAGATGCGCAATGATTTGATCTCGCGGGTCGGTTGACATATAATTCTTTTTTAATAGATCAGATAATAAAGCGATTACTCTTTTATCTTGTAGAAATCAGGAACGTTATAACACGTGCTATTTGAATGGTAATTTGCATCAGTTATAATGGAGAGGCCAAGAAGTACTCCCCTATTCAAACAAATACCCATAGTTTGTGCGGAGTTCGTCGTAGGCAGATTCGCTGCGTTGGCGAGAATCGTCGGTGGCGGGGAGTGTGGAAATGAGGTGGGAAAGTTCTTGGAATACTTTTTTTCCGGCTTCGAGGATGGGATGGAGATTGTCTTTGAAATGGTCGAGGAAGGGGGCGTAGTAATAGCCGATTTCTTCGATGATGAAACTGAAAATTTCGAGGGCGTCTTTCGTGTCTAACTTCTTACGGAGTACGTCCGAGAGGGTTTGACGACGAAGCATTTCGATGTTTTCAGTTTGAGCGGTGACTTCCTGGGGGGTGCGGACGGGATGAAAATAACGGTCGACAAAGGCGTTGCGTTCGTGAAGGTTGCGCTGGTAAAAGGCGGGCGATGAGGGGGCGACGGGAGATTTGTCGACTTCTTCAAAGCGTTCGGCATGAATGCCGGATATGGCAATGCTCATGCCGCCTACGTCCATCACTAACTTGCGGTCGCGGGCTATGCGGATAACGTAACCTTCGAGTCCGGCATATTCGCCGGTGGTAATGCGCAGCAGGGTGCGGTTCAGGGCATAGTAAACGAAAGGACGCAGCAAAAAGCGGATGCGGTCGGGGTCGGTTTCGGCTATGCGCATGAAAGGCTCCATCTGACTGCAGGGTATGGTGGCTACACGTCCGGTACTGCAATTTTTACAAAGTTTGTAACCGGGGATTTTTTCATCTAAATAGGCTTGCAACTTCTGCGGACTGCCTTGCAGAAACACCAGTCCGCTGACGGTGGGCGATACTACCTCGCGCAGGGTGTTGTTCCTTCCGCGACGGGGTACGTAACGTATGGTTTTGTGTACGAAAAAGGTTAACTGATCGTCGCGCAACGTGCTCTCAATGGCTCGTACTTTTTGATTGTGTACAAAAATGTACGACCACGATGTGCATGGGTCGGCAAGGATTTGAGAGGCTAAACCGGAGCTGACTTCAGGGCACGTTTTTATTCCTGAGCCAGAATGAATTTCTGATTCAGGAATGCTTGTGCCCTTTGGAAATGAAAGGTTTTCAGTGCATGGAATACCCTTCATTTCGTCGGCTGTAAAATGAGAATTCGAACTGTCCAGTGTCATAAACTCTCTTCTACTTTATGTGGTGTGATATAGCTGACTGCAGGGGTAAAGTAAAAACAAATGCTTCCGTTCTGTTCTGCGCTTTATTTGTGCAGCATCTCCTGTCGACCTCTCTATCGCAGGATAAAGGGGTCATAACTACTACAACCTTTTTCATACTACCTAAAATTGGTTTTTTGTACCGTTTATAGCGTGTCTTCTAAGAATAAGACACGCATTTATGACGCAAAGGTAGTGTTTTTCTTGCATTCATTATCATTTCAGCCAAAGAATTTTCCAAGTTCTTAGAATTTTATAGGGATTTGTTTCGCAAAACTTGGGTGCGTATCTTCCGTAATTTGCTGATAATCAAATACATACTGCCGGATACATGTTTTATTCTTAGAAAACATGCAGTAATTCAGAGCTTAAATACAGAGTGTGAACGCGCAAGCTGCGTGTAATAAAACCCGCTCCTTGCAACAATTGGAACACCCCATTCGTTATAGAACTTGCAAAACCTTTCACATATTTCCTAACAAAGCTAAAACGCAGCAGTTGGCTTAGTCGCTGAATTGGAAGCGGAACGGGCGTTGCGGAATCAAACCTTGTAACGTTTCTGAACGCGCTGATTATCAGCAATTCCAATTTTGTGCAAACTAGCTCGGAACTAATTTTAACTAGCTCGGAACTAATTTCAACAAGGTCGGAACTAATTCAAACTGGCTCGGAACTAATTTCGACAATCGCGGAGTAAAATTTTACAAGGTGCTGTTCGGTGCTAAAACCTTCGGTGGGCCGAAGGCATAGATGCGTATAAATTTAAATAGTTTTTACCTTTTAAGAACAGAGGCCATTAACATTTCAGACAAAGGGAGGTATTCAGATACAGACAGGCGGAAATAATTTGCTGACAAAAAGGCTACGAAAAAGACAAAAAGGTCGCGACCCTCCATTGGATTGGGTCGCGACCTTTTTGGGGATGCTATACAGAAAGAGCACAATTCATGCTGATTACACCTACTTCAAATTCTTGGTAAGTAGGTGTTCAAAATTATTTTTACATTTGAATTGCGTTATTGTGCCGTAGTTGTTTGTTCTGTGCGAAGGAGCATAGCGGGCTATGTGACTGAGCGCAGGGCAAACAAATGCGGTGCAAGAACGGTAATGCAAAGTAAAAATACTTCGATAGAATTATATTAAATAATTTTGAACACCTGCTTAAAGTAAACCATATCCTTGAGCAAATGACCTTCTTCAATAATCGGGTGATCATAATGTAGGGTAAAAAAATCAGGAATGGTGTACGCGTAAGTGAAACCGCAGCGTTGATAGAATGTCATAGTCGACACACTATCGCCGGTGCCTACATCATTTCACATTTAGTTATTACGCTTCGCGCACAATGGTGTTGCCATTGGCCTGATGCGTTGCCAGCACCAGCACTTCGGCTATTTGTACATGTTCGGGGGCATTGGCAGCGTACAGCACCACATCGGCAATGTCGTCGCCGGTGAGCGGCTGAATGCCTTTGTACACATTGTCGGCGCGTTCTTTATCGCCATGAAAACGAACGACGCTGAAGTTTGTTTCGACCAATCCGGGTTTGACATTGGTGACGCGCACGGCGGTATGTGCCAGGTCGATGCGCAGTCCGTCGGTAATGGTTTTCACCGCAGCCTTGGTGGCGCAATATACATTGCCATTGGCGTAGGCGGCATCACCGGCAACGCTACCAATGTTGATGACATGGCCGCGGTTACGTGCCACCATGGCGGGCACAACCATACGCGTGACATGGAGGAGTCCCTTGATATTGGTATCAATCATCGTGTCCCAATCCTCGAAATCGCCTTCATATTCTTTATCAAGTCCGAGGGCCAGTCCGGCATTATTGACCAGCACATCAATTTGGTTCCAGGGATTGGCGAGCGACTCTATGGCATTTCGGGTAGCTTCGCGGTCGCGCACATCGAACGGCAGGGTCAGCACCTCTACGCCCGATTGGGTCAGTGTTTCCCTCATCTCGTTCAACTTGTCGGTGTTTCGTCCGTTAATGATGAGGTTATAGCCCGATGCGGCAAACTTTTGGGCGCAAGCCTGCCCTATGCCGCTTGTGGCGCCGGTAATAAAAGCAATTTTTTTCATGGTGATGGTTTGATTTGAATGGGATTCGAAGAAAATTTGGGTTCCCTTACGGTTTGTAGGGGTAACCACAGTCATTGTAGGTGGTTGCAAAAGTAGGTAATTTGAACGAGTTTACCAAAGCATTATATAAGTAGGTGTATGCACGCGACAACGCAACTGCATTACCTAAAGAACAATACCTTGCGAACCCGCTCCTTCAGTGCTGGAGTCGGCACATCGGGGGTATCAAGAAAAGCCAACACAAAATTCTCCGCCAGAATTTCTTCCGGATGAATGATATAATTGGTATTCTTACCCACCCGCTGGGCAAAATCCTCGATATCCTCCATGCCATACACAATCACCTTTCCGTCTGCATCTCGCTTTGCCTTCATGTCCTTATCATACGGCACAAACGCCACCTTTACATATTCAAAGAAAATGCCACCGGTGTAAGGACGGTCGGCATAGAGATACATGGCACACTGCTCCACCTTGCCACCTTTCACCGTAAAGGGGCCATAGCTGTCGTAAGCCGCAATATCGGGGTTCGAAATACGGGTCTTGAGCAGTTCTGCCGGATATTCCATGCCATTGGGAGCAATGCTAAATCCTAAAGCAGCATACAGATTCTTCTTGTAGTCTGCGCTGTTTCGCGTCAGTATATGCGACAGTTCGTGCAAGAGCAACGTGCGGCGTCCCTTTTCATTGGCCTGTTTGATCCATTCGTCAGAAAGTGCAATCCAGTTGGCCTGCGTATAGCCGCCGGCACTCCCTTCATCTTTCATCGTCGACTTCACCAGCACCACCTCATCGGGTAAAGGCAAGCGGTAGCCTTCATTGCGGATAATCTGGTTGAGAGCCAGCATATCCTGCCAAATCAGTTGCTTTTCCTGCTCCGTCCAAGCCCGCACTTCCCTTTGCTTGAAAGCAATCAGTTCGGCCTTGGTCCCGGTGGTCTTTTGCAAACGGGAATGGATGTCGAATTCGCTCCACCCGCGGGTGAACGCATCATCGCTGCCTAAAAGAGTCTGCGCCTCTTCCACTGTGGCAAAACGAAAACGGATAGTGTCAGCATACTGAGTACTAGCAGCTACTCCCTGGGCAACAAGCAGAAACAGCCCGCAAAAAATCATTCGAAATAAGTTGTTCATAAGTAGTATTTATCGTTGATGGTTTTAATTTTTTCCTTCATTCCGCAGCAAATTTATTCTTTTTTTGCTACAAGGGAAAGGAACAAACGGCTCCTTCGCGGTTGATGCGCCAAAAAGGGATGTTTTTTTCCTGGCAATAGGGTTCCATACGCCAGGCACTTTCGAAACCACTCAATACAAAGTGCATGGGCACAAACAGGCCTACTTGAAAACGGGCAATGAATTGGCGGGCTCCTAAAGTATATCCGTTGCCAATGCGGGCATCGACGGGAAAGAACACAACGTCGAAGTGGTCGGTGAGTTTGCGAATGTCCTTGAGTTCGCCCAAGTAGCGTTTTTCTTCGGCCAAGGGATTGACTTGCGTGCCGAATTCGGTTTGGACGCAAGTGGGCGGAGGGGTATCGGCCAAAAAGCGGGCATACCAGTTGCAGAGGTCGCCGGCATGAAACAGGCGTTTGCCCTCGACCTCGACAATCCAGCTCACGCCGCTGTCGTTGCTGCCGGTGGCCCACACTTTCAGGTGTTCGTTTTGCCAACTTGCACCTTTGGCCAGCCACACGTCGGCCTCAGCTGCTTGTGCCCTGCGGTGTTTCAGCACATCCTTCGAAAGCAGGTAGGTGACACGAGGCACTTGCTTACGCCAGGCAAAAATGCCAGGGGTAAAGTGGTCCTCGTGAAAATGACTGACGAAGACGTAGATGGGCTTCGACTGGTCGGGGCGGAGTATGCGCGGAATGACATAAGAGGGGTCGAGCCAATAGTCGAAAACGAGCAGGCAGGTTGCGGTTTCGACCAGAAAACCGCTGTGGAAGATGTAGGTGATTTGCAAGGGGGTATTCAAAACTGAGGTGAATAATGATTGGGGAAGGGAAAGACGGGACGTGGGCATCAGCGCTTTCTGATCTCCAGCGAAACATCAAAATAGGAGCGTTTACCCTCGATGTAGTCAGCATAGAGTTCTTCGGGGTCTTTCCCCTTGAGTATGGCGCATTTGCCGCACGACGGACAATGGTTCAGACATTCCCATTGCTCGGCGACAAAGGCACGCCGTTCCTCGCGCGATGAAGTTGCTATGGAGGGAGGTGTCATTTTCTTCTTTACAAAATTAAACGGGTATGACATTTATGCGCTTCGGCTTTGTGTGCAAAATAGCTGTTTGAAACGACTGCCTCATTGCACGTAAAGCCGAAACGCACTGGCATGCTGTGCAGCCCATTACGCTTGGCGCACCATGGTGCTGCCCATTGGCCAGATGTGTTGCCAACACCAGCACCTCGGCTATTTGCCTATATTCGGGTGTATTGGCTGCGTACAGCATCACGTCGGCAATGTCGCTGTCGGCGAAAGGTTGTATGCCTTTGTAACAGGTAGGGTCAGACCCTCTACGTCCGAATGGGTAAGTATTTCCCTCATTTCGTTCAACTTCTCGGTGTTTCGTCCGTTAAGTAGGTGTTCAAAATTATTTAATATAATTCTATCGAAGTATTTTTACTTTGAATCACGTTCTTGCACCAGCGAGCTTTCATATTCTGCATTCGGTTTGCACTGATTTTGGTTTGCCCTGAGCTCAGTCACATAGCCCGCTATGCTCCACTGCTTCGCCAAGTCAGGCTGCACCTCAGCATAGCTCTTGAGAGCAAGCTCTCGTCGCTCTGCATTCGGTTTGCACTGACATTCGCACAGAACAAACAACTACGGCACAATAACGCAATTCAAATGTAAAAATAATTTTGAACACCTACTTAAATGCCGACTTTGAACACTTTCAGAGTCTGCACCATGTGTTAAGTAGTAATTTACAAAATCATGACAAAAAAACTGGTAAACATATACCGTAATGCTTTGAAAACAGTCAGACGTAAATTGATGAAAACCTCGTTAGAACAGTTCATTTGTTTCGGAGTGAAGTCTGATATGCCTCAAAAGCAAATTATGGCTGTGTATGCAGGTTATTCGCTGATAGGCACCCTGCTGCTGTTACTGCCCGTTTCGTCGAAGTGCGATATTCCGTTCATCGACCATCTGTTCACCGTGGTCAGTGCCATATCTACCACCGGACTGGCCACTGTCGATGTAGCCTCAGCTTATACTTTTTTTGGTCAGTTCGTCATCCTGCTGCTGATTCAAATGGGTGGTTTGGGCTACATGACGCTTTCATCGTACGTGATGCTGAAACTCACCGGACGGTTCGGCAGCGACAAGGCCAAACTCTTTCAAATTCAGTTTGCCGTTCCCGATACTTTCGATTCGGAGGTGATGCTGAAAAGCATTGTGAAATATACATTTTCCTTTGAGCTGCTTGGTTTTGTGCTGCTCTGTCCTTACTTTCTGTTGCAAGGCACAGCCCAACCGGTGTGGTCGGCTATGTTTCACTCCGTGTCGGCGTTCTGTACGGCAGGATTCAGCATTTACTCCGACAATTTGATGCAGTTTCAGTCGGATGTGTATGTCAACGTCGTCATCATGGTGCTGTGTATCGCCGGTGCCATGGGTTTTATCATGATGACCGACATTAGCAAATGGATTACGCAAAAGCATTACAAAATCAGTTTTACCACCAAGGTAATCATGTCGATTACCGGCCTGCTGGCCCTGTGGGGAACCGTCCACTTGTACTTTTGCGAAGATTCATTTCAGCATCTGCCCGTGGGCGAACGGTGGATGGCTTCGCTGTTTCAGTCCATTTCGGCCATGACTACGGTGGGCTACAACACTGTCGACGTAAGCCAAATGGTTCCCATTTCGCTGCTGATACTTACCATCACCATGTATATCGGTGCATCGCCATCGGGCACAGGCGGCGGCTTGAAGTCTACCACGATTTCGGCATTATATGCCTACACGAAATGCGCTTTGGAGTTTCGCAACAAAGTTTCGCTTTGCGGCAATGTCATTCCACGCTACCGCATTACTTCGGCCCTAACCACCGTGTTGTTCTACACCTTTATTCTTTTCGTTGGCATTTACCTGATTGGTTTGTTTGAACCCGACGATGCCGACTTTCTGAAAATTTCTTTCGAGGCTGTGTCGGCTTTGGCTACTGCCGGACTGACTTCGGGCATTTTGTCGGACATTACCATTGGCAGCAAAGTGGTACTCGTTTTGCTCATGTACATTGGGCGTGTGGGGGTTATTACCTTTGGCAATGTCATGCTGGCCGGCAAGGAAGAGTCTATCAAGGGAAAGCACGACATAGCTGTGTAGCAAAAGGCATTACCGGCTGACTGCATGGCACACTGTAACGAAGGCATTTGTTCAGCCCTAAACCACTAAAAAAAGAGCAGCAAACAAGCTCCTGACGGGGAACTCGTTTGCTGCTCTTTTTGTTTGCAGGGTAAATAGCTTTTGGGGCGTTCTGACATAAAAAACGATTTTTTACTGAATAGATGCGAAGATATTTATCAAATTACGCTCATTAAGTAATAATTGCACAACTGAGCTAACAAAACAAAGGATGAAATTTTAAAGATTTTTACGTTCAAATTATTTGGAGCGCATTTGAAAAACCCATAGATTTGCGAAACAACCTATCCTTAAAACCTTATAGCCATGAAAATAAATTGTTCGCAGGCCGGAACCCTGGAATCCGGCGACATAATGATTCAGATTTTTCCCGCTGAACATCCCGGACTTGAAATTAACCTTGAAAGCACCGTGGCTTATCAGTTTGGCGAACAAATTAAAAACGTCATCAAAGAAACTGTGGGCGAATTGGGTGTGACGGATGCCCGCATCGAAGCCATTGACAAAGGCGCACTCGACTGCACCATCCGTGCCCGTACAACGGCCGCCGTGGTTCGTGCCACCGGCGTGGACGTTTGGCAGGATTAAGAAACCTGTAAAAAAAAAGACTGAGCCTAAACGCTCAACAAAGGGCAACGGGCACAGCAAGCCGGTTTCACATGCCGCGTTCATTGCAGTTTCTGCCTTCTCCGTTTTTAAAAAAAGAATTAAGCGGTTCCCGTTTTTTTTTCTGATTGCTGATTTTCTTTACATTCAACCCCCTTAAATCATTCAGCAGATGCAAAGACTAAGAAGAACCATGATGTTCGTGCCGGGAAATAATCCGGGCATGATGGCCGATGCACATATATACGGTCCCGACTCCATAATGCTCGACCTCGAAGACTCCGTTACGATGGCCGAAAAGGATGCGGCACGACTGCTTGTGTATCAAGCACTGAAAACAGTAGATTACGGCAACACCGAAATGGTGGTGCGCATTAACCCCCTCAATACTCCGTACGGAAAAAAAGACATCGAAGCTGTGGTGAAAGCCGGTGTGGACGTGATTCGTATGCCTAAAACCGAAACTGCCGAAGAAGTGGTTGAGGTGGAACGCGAAATTGAACGCGTCGAACGCGAATTGGGCTGCGTGGGACGTACCAAAATCATGGCTGCCATCGAAAGCACACTTGGCATTGTCAATGCGTATGCCATTGCTACGGCTTCGCCCCGCATGATGGGCATCGCATTGGGAGCCGAAGATTATTGCGCCAACCTCAAAGCGCAACGTACTCCGGGTGGCGACGAACTACGTCTGGCGCGCGAAACAATCGTTGTGGCTGCACGTGCAGCAGGCATCGATGCACTCGACACCGTTTACTCGAACCTGAACGATATGGAAACCTTCCGACAGGAGGTGGAATACATCAAAACATTGGGATTCGATGGAAAATCAATCATCAACCCGCGACAAATCGAAGTAATCAACGAAGTGTTTGCACCCAAGGAAAAGGAAATTACCAAAGCGCGGGCCATCATTGCTGCTATCAAGGAGGCCGAGGCCAAAGGCTCGGGTGTTATTGCACTGAACGGTAAAATGATTGACCGCCCCGTGGTTATCAGGGCACAACGTACCATCAATCTGGCCATTGCATCGGGTATTTTAAAAGAGGAGGACTTATGAACACGATCAAAGAACGCGCCGCTGCCATTGCTGCTGCAGCGCAAAAACTAAATAGTGCCGTGTACAATGCTTCCAATGATCATGGCAAAATAACGGAAGCTCGAACAGTTGCACAACAACATAGCCCCAAACTGGTGAGCCTGGAGGAGGCTATCAAACAGAGCGGACTGAAAGATGGCATGACCATTTCGTTTCACCATCATTTCCGTGGCGGTGACAAGGTGGTTAACCTCGTGGTCGGCAAACTGGCTGAAATGGGATTCAAAAATCTGCATTTGGCTGCATCGAGTTTGCTCGATACGCACGAACCGCTCATCGAACACATTAAAAATGGCGTAATCACTCAAATATCTACTTCGGGACTGCGCGGCGAACTGGCACGCCAAATTTCACTGGGTTTGATGGAAAACCCGGTTGTTTTCCGTAGCCACGGTGGACGCGGAGCGGCTATTGCCAAGGGCGAACTGCACATTGATGTGGCTTTTTTGGGTGCTTCGTCGTCCGACCCTCTGGGCAATGCCTGCGGTTATTCACGCTCTGAAAATGCACAGTCTATCTGTGGTTCGCTGGGCTATGCGCTACCCGATGCCGAATATGCCGACAAGGTGGTGATTCTGACCGACGACCTGGTGAATTACCCGAACACGCCGGCTTCGATTTCTGAACGCTACGTCGACTACGTTGTTCAGGTTGACAGCGTGGGCGATTCGTCAAAAATCGCTTCGGGGGCCATTCGCGATACCAAAAACCCGCGCGACATTCTGCTGGCCAAACAGGCTGCCAAGGTGATTGAACACAGTGGCTATCTGCTGCCGAGGTGATTGAACTCAGTGGCTATCTGACGCCCGGCTTCAGCATACAAACCGGATCGGGCGGTGCCTCACTGGCTGTGGTGAAATACTTGCGTAATGCCATGGTTGAACAAAACATCAAGGCTTCGTTTGCCTTGGGCGGCATCACGGCACACATGGTGAAACTGCACGAAGAAGGACTCATCGAACGACTCATTGACGTACAATCGTTCGACAAAGTGGCTGCCGAATCACTTAAAAACGATGCCATGCATCAGGAAGTGTCGGCTTGCGAATATGCCAGTCCTGACGAACCCGGTTCGGCGGTTCACTACCTCGACATCGTGATTCTTTCTGCGCTCGAAGCCGACGTTAATTTCAATGTCAACGTGCTGGTAGGTTCCGACGGTATTATTCGCGGAGCCATTGGCGGCCATCCCGACACGGCTGCCGACTCGGCACTTTCAATCATTGTTTGTCCGCTGTTGCGCGGCCGCATACCGTGTATTGTCGACGAAGTTACCACCCTCATCACTCCGGGAAGCAGTGTCGACGTTATCATCACCGAATACGGTATTGCCGTGAATCCGCGTCGCCCCGAATTGGCTGAAAAACTTCGCTCGGCCGGGCTGAACGTCGTTGACATCACAACCCTGCGCGACAAGGCACTCAGCATCATCGGCCAACCGGCACCGCTGCCTTTCGGCGACCGCACGGTGGGTGTGGTGATGAACCGCAACGGCGCGGTGATGGACGTAATTCACAATATCATCGAACCTGAACCTTAAAACAATTAAGCAGGTGTTCTCAAATTAAAGTCCAATTACTTCAATAGCATTAGAAACCTAATTTTGAACGAAGTCGTCTGAACTTTTATGAATTCAAGATTATGCCTTTAATTTTTGAGGCGTTTTGGGCCTTGAAGAAGGAGTGTAGCGAGCTACACGACTGATGAAAGGTCAAAAAACGGCCAAAAAGAAAGGTGAAGATTGAATTTAGAAGAGATAAATCTCCAAATCAAATCTTCGTCAGAAAAGTTTAGACGACTTCAACACCTGCTTACCTTTTTCTACACTATGTCTGCCATTACTCTCGACGATATGCTTGCGGCACGCGATGCCCGCTGCTGCAAACAACGCCAGTTGCTTAAAGCGCACCCCGACGCTACGCTCGTGGTACTGACGGTGGTGTTGCCGGGAAACGAAAAGCGAAACGACACTTCGCTCCAGGTGGCACGTGCTGCCGTTAAAGCTGTGACCCAGGCATTGCACACTGACATTCAGCATGCCGAACAACACGACCTGCCTACGGGCTTCGAAGCCTATTGGACGGTGAGGGGCGAACTGAAAACGGTGAAACTGAAAATGGTAGAACTGGAAGAAAAACATCCCTTGGGCCGCTTGTTTGATTTAGACGTGATTGCTCCTGATGGCATTCCGGTGAGCAGACAGGAAGTGGGCTTTGCCGCTCGTCGCTGTTTGCTTTGTTCAAACGAAGCACGCTTTTGCATGCGTAACCGCACGCATACCTATGCCGAAATTCTGGAACACATCAAACGTATGACGGATGCTTACTGTGACTGATTGCCTGCTGACCCTGCCGAATGGCGAAATGCACCCCATCGTGTGGCGCGAAATTCCGCTGAACTCCACTTACTTTCTGAAACAGGTTGACCACTTATTGACAGACAACGAACTCAACCGGCCACCACTCAACTACCTCATTGGTATGTACGACGAAGAAACTGACGAGTTGCTGGCTTGTGGCGGATTGGGTGGAAGTACCATTCAGTGTGTGGCAGTTTCTCCGGCTGCGCGCAGTTTGAATTTGGCCGGTAAAATAGTAACCTTGCTGCTAACTCGCGCTTCGCAAGCCGGGCTAAGCAATGTCACCGTATTTACCAAACCCGAAAACAAGGCACTGTTCATAAGCATGGGATTTCACCTGGTGGCACAAGCCCAACGAGCCATTATGCTGGAACACGACCGACGCGCGCTCAAACGCTATGTCGATTACCTGACGTCGCTGCAACGCGGCGGTGTGTGTGGCGCCATTGTCATGAATGCGAACCCGCTGACTCGCGGACATCTATACCTGATAAATCGGGCTCGCGAACAGGTGGACCACCTCTTTATCATCCTCGTTGCCGACAATCCGCACAACTTGTTCAGCTATGCCGAACGCCATGAAATATTGGAAAAGGCTGTGCAGACAATGAACAACGTCACCTTGGTCGAGGGGAGCATCTACTCTGTTTCGGCAGCTACCTTTCCCTCGTATTTCATCAAGGAAAAGTCGGCTGTTTCTGCCACGCACATCGAGTTGGACTTAAACCTTTTCGCCGAACATCTGGCTCCGGCGCTGAAAGTGAGCAAACGCTTTGTGGGTTCCGAACCCGACGACGAACTGACCGCTGCCTACAACGAGGGAATGCACCGCCTACTACCGACACAGGGTATCGAAGTAATCGAAATTCCGCGCTGCAAACAGGCTGCTGAGGATAACTGCATTTCTGCCTCCCGTTTGCGTAAGGCACTGACCGGCGGAAAACTGCTGCAAGCCCTTGATTGGGCCGCTCCCGAAAGTGTTCCTTTCATTTGGAGCAAAGCTGCCACTGCTGCCTTACAGGCCGAACTTGACCTTACCCCGAAACCCGGACTGGTGGATAGGCACAACAGCGGAGCACATTCTGACATGGACTATGCCTTGATGCGAAGCAGCATCTGTGCGCTCGGTCAGTCATTCTGCCGAATTGCCGAAGTAGCTTCACACACTCCGACACTGCCCGACTGCACGCAGTTGGCCGCCATCGGCCGCGAAGGCGAACAGCAAATGCTGAAAGCCACTCGGGGAGTGAACACCCACAAAGGGGCACTATTTGCCATGGGACTTACGCTGGCAGCTGCAGTACACCTGCACACCACGAAGCTACCGCTCAATACTGAGCATTTACAAAATACCATAGCTCGCCTTGCCGCTTGTTTTACGCGTCCGGCCGATACCCACGGAGCAACCATACATCGCCAATACGGAGTGCCTGGTGCGTTAGACAATGCTCGAACCGGCTATGCGCAGCTATTTAACCAATGGCTTCCTTTTTGGAAACAACAGCAGCACACTCCCGATGCGCTCTACCGACTGTTGCTTTACATCATGTCGACGTTAGTCGATACAAACGTATTGCACCGAGTGGGCAACCGGCGTGCTGCAGAAGTTAAATCCGAAGCCAAACACCTGCTTGAAAATTTCACGCTCAATCAATTAGAACAACTTGACCGTATTTATATAGAACAAAACATTTCGCCCGGCGGAGCAGCCGACATGTTGGCACTTACGCTTTTTATTGCGGCTGTCTGTACGGAATAATCTTCGAAAAACATAACCTTAATCGCCACTTGCTTTGAAAACTTGCCTGATTGCCTGAAGCAACGAAGTTTTCCACAGCAAACGGACTAACCATCTAAAACCAGTTTTGATTATGATAGAACTGATTAACCAAGGCGTTTATCTGCTTAACGGCACTGAAATCCGCACCGATGCACAGGGTATGCCCTGCGCTGATGAAGCCCGCGAAAACACCATTACTTACCAGATTCTGCGTCAGCACGATGTCGATGGTGCAAAAGGTAAAAAAATGCGCATCCGCTTCGACGCCATGATGAGCCACGACATTACCTATGTAGGCATTATCCAAACGGCGCGCGCTTCAGGACTTGAAAAATTCCCACTGCCATACGCCATGACCAACTGCCATAATTCACTCTGTGCAGTAGGTGGTACCATCAACGAAGACGACCACGTTTTCGGACTTTCGGCAGCAAAAAAATACGGCGGCATTTACGTGCCGACGAACATGGCCGTGATTCACCAGTATGCTCGCGAAGCTATGGTGAAATGCGGTAATATGATTTTAGGTTCCGACTCACACACGCGCTACGGCTCATTAGGCAATATGGGCGTTGGCGAAGGTGGTGGCGAACTTGTGAAGCAATTGCTGCACAACACTTGGGACATCAATGCGCCCGAAGTGGTGCTGGTATGGCTCGAAGGGGCACCCAAGCGCGGTGTTGGTCCGCACGATGTGGCCATTTCTATGGTAAAGGCGGTGTTCGACAATGGCTTTGTCAAGAACAAAGTGCTTGAATTTGCCGGACCGGGCGTGAAGAACCTGCCGATTGACTTTCGCAACGGTATCGACATCATGACTACCGAAACCACTTGCCTGAGCAGTATTTGGATTACCGACGAGGAGGTGAAACACCATTACGAAATACACCGTCGGCCCGAGGATTTCCGCGAACTGAAACCGGGTGCCACGGCCTACTACGATGGTATGATTCGCATCGACCTCAGTCAGCAGGAATGTATGATTGCTCTGCCCTATCACCCCTCGAATGCCTACACCATTCACGAATTGCAGGCAGACCCCGAACGCATTTTGCGCGAGGTGGAGGAAGATACCCGCAAACGCTACGGCGACAAAGTGCAGGTGGATTTGATCAGCAAAATACACAACGGTAAGGTACAGGCCGACCAGGGCATCATTGCCGGCTGTTCGGGCGGTACTTACGACAACTTGAGCCAGGCTGCTGCTATCCTCAAGGGTAAATCGACGGGCAACGACTATTTCAGCCTCTCGGTATTCCCGCAGTCTGTACCTGTTTCGATTGCTACGACGCGCAGCGGCATCAACGAGGAATTGCTCGAAGCCGGTGCTGTTATCAAACCTGCCTTCTGTGGCCCATGCTTCGGTGCGGGCGACGTGCCGGCCAACAACGGACTGAGCATCCGACACACCACGCGCAACTTCCCGAACCGCGAGGGTTCGAAACCCGGACAGGGACAGATTTCGCTCGTTGCCTTGATGGACGCTCGCTCCATTGCTGCTACTGCGGCCAATGGCGGTGTGATTACAGCGGCTACGGATGTGGCATACACCGATGAACATAAGCCTTACGAATTCGACGCTCGCATCTACGACCGCCGTGTGTTCTACGGTTATGGACATGCCAATCCTGAAGAGGAACTGCGCTACGGACCGAACATCAAGGACTGGCCCGAAATGTTTGCCATGAAGGACAACCAGCTGCTTGAACTCGCTGCCGTTATCCACGACCCCGTCACCACGACCGACGAACTCATTCCTTCGGGCGAAACGTCGAGCTACCGCTCTAATCCGCTGAAACTCTCGGAATTTGCCCTTTCGCGTCGTGTGCCTGAATACGTGGGCCACAGCAAACGCATACATCAGGACGATTTGGACTGCCGTGCCGGCAAATGTCCCGAACCTATACAGAAGGTGCTCAATCAGGTTGGTGCCACAACGGAAAACACTTCGTTAGGCTCTTGCGTATTTGCCAACCGTCCGGGCGACGGTTCTGCTCGCGAACAGGCTGCCAGCTGTCAGAAGGTGCTGGGCGGTGATGCTAACATTTGCTACGAATACGCCACCAAGCGATACCGCAGCAACTGCATCAACTGGGGCATTGTGCCTTACACGATTGATGCCGAAACTCCGTTCAACTACGAACCGGGCGACTATGTATTTGTTCCCGGCATTCGTCAGGCTATGCTCGATGGCAAGGAGGAAATCGACGCCAAGGTCATTTCATCTCAAGGTATCACCGACATCAAGTTGCACTTTGCCAATCTCACGCAGGCCGAGCGCGAAATCCTTGTCGAAGGTTGCCTGATGAACTACTACCGCAAGGCTTTACCGAAATAAACAGAAATCAACGCTTTTTGAATTTAAGGATAAAAACTTAAAAAACGCAACCCGTGCAGTGCCCGGGTGTCCACATACCGGGCACTGTACATTCTTTCATTTTTCCACTTATTATTCACCTTTTAAATGTCCTCTAAAATCCCTGTTATTCATTCGATAAGGGACGAGGCGCCAGTTTTTTACCATGGAAAAAATTAAAATGACTACGCCGCTTGTTGAAATGGACGGCGACGAAATGACTCGCATATTGTGGAAGATGATTAAGGACGAACTCATTCTGCCCTTTGTCGATCTGAAAACCGAATACTACGATTTAGGATTGAAGCACCGCGATGAAACGGGTGACAAAATCACCGTCGAAGCTGCCGAAGCCACCAAGAAATATGGCGTTGCCGTGAAGTGCGCCACCATTACGCCGAATGCTCAGCGCATGACGGAGTACGAACTGCACCAAATGTGGAAGAGCCCCAACGGCACCATCCGCTCCATTCTCGACGGAACGGTATTCCGCACCCCTATCACCCTGCCGACCATCAAACCGGCTGTGCGCAACTGGCAGAAACCCATTACCATTGCTCGTCATGCTTACGGTGATGTGTATAAAAGTGTAGAAATCCGCACCGAGGAAGAGGGTACGGCTCGATTGGTTTACGACACCAAAAGCGGTAAACACGAAGAAATCGTGATTCATGAATTCAAGGGCCCCGGCGTGTTGCAGGGTATGCATAACACCGACAAGTCCATCCGCTCCTTTGCCCACTCGTGCTTCAAGTTTGCCATCGACATGAAGGAAGACCTTTGGTTCTCGACCAAAGACACCATTTCAAAGAAATACGATGCTCGCTTCCGCGAAATTTTCGACGAAGTGTATGCCGAGTACAAGGACGACTTCGAACGCCTGGGCTTGACGTATTTCTACACGCTGATTGACGATGCAGTAGCCCGCGTAATCCGCAGCAACGGTGGTTTCATCTGGGCTTGTAAGAACTACGATGGCGACGTCATGAGCGACATGGTTTCCACGGCCTTCGGTTCGCTGGCCATGATGACTTCCGTACTCGTTTCGCCCGACGGCAACTACGAATACGAGGCTGCCCACGGCACCGTAACGCGCCATTATTACAAGTATTTGAAAGGCGAGGAAACGTCGACCAACCCCATGGCCACCATCTTTGCATGGTCGGGTGCATTCCGCAAACGCGGCGAATTGGACAATCTGCCCGAACTCACCCGCTTCGGCGAACAGCTTGAAGCTGCTTGCTTCGACACCCTGAACGAAGGCATTGTTACCAAGGACCTCGTCAATTTGATGGAAGGCATCGAACCGAAAGCCGTCAACTCTGCCGACTTCCTGAAAGCCATTCGCCAACACTTGGAACAGCGCATCGCCTAACTCTTACACCACGCAATAGTGCCAATATTGGCTGACCATTGCTCCTAAGTAAGTGTTTCAGTATGAACGTACATCTTCGTAACATCATACTGAAACACTTTTTTGTGTCCGAATACATAATCCGTCAGTAACACTGGCCACATTGGTTTGTAGTAAAATTCCACACATTCCACACCCCACTCCCCAAATTCCACACCCATGCCAGCAATCGTGCCAAACTCGTTTTTATTGATTATCAACGATTTCAGCCTCTTCACTTCATTTTGGCACACGCTTTGCGCTTTAATAGGGCAGAAACAACAAAACAATAACAAAAAACAATACGATTATGAAAAAGTTTTCAGTTTACGCCGTAATGGCCATGGGAGTTCTCACAGTGAGTAGCGCAGCCTTTGCCGGAACCACCGCCTTCAGTTCTCGCGGTTTGGTAAACACGGAAGTTTCTGACACCGTTGTACCTAAGGACACCGTACTGCCCGAAAAAACGGAAACGGAACAAACCGAAACGCAAACTGAAGCGTTCTATTCATTGGCTGACACCGTTCTGCCTACCGACACCGTAGTGCCGCAGCAGGAGGAAACCATACCGCAGCAAAAGGAGGAAACTACTCCGCAGCAGGAAGA
>FR901770.1:48719-51935 GCA_000437675.1 Prevotella sp. CAG:891 | reverse complement strand
AACAGAAAAAGATATTCTTAAGGGACGACTATCTACATCTTCCTACTCATTACTTCGCTCAACCAGTAGGTTTTGACACGAGGCAAATCATTACTTGCGCATCAGTCCTTTCAACAGGCTCCAACCTTCGCGTACCCAGAGTACGAGCGACGAAGCTGCGATAATGATAACCCAGTCGGTCAGCGACAAACCTACCACGTTGAAGAACTGCTGAATACCCGGGACTTCGACCATAGCCACCTGACCCACTAGGATAATAGCTACAATCAGAAGCAGCCCCTTGCAACCTTTGAAGTGGAGGGCACTGCGGCCGGTTTCGAAAGCACGAGCATTGAACAGATAGAAGAAGTGCGTCATAACGAAGAGCGTAAAGAGGAGCGTCAGTTCGTAAGGCGTCATTTCGTTCTTGGCACCCAGTTGCAAAGTGGCCAAATCAGTGAGTTGGCGAATGTCGGCATGCTGGAAAATGTAGAGCAACCCAAGGAGCATTACGAAGAACAAACCGCCTACACCCACGATGTTCATCACCATGTCGCGCGTCAGGATAAATGACTTGCGGTCGCGCGGTTTGTCGCTCATCACACGTTCCGTCGGAGGCAGCGATGCCAATGCCATGGCAGCAAAGGTGTCCATAATCAAGTTAATCCAAAGCATCTGCGTCACCGTCAGGGGCGATTCAGTACCCATGAAAGCACCACAAAGCACCAGGAAGCAAGCCGTTACGTTCACCGTAAGCTGGAAGAGCAGGAAGCGCTGAATGTTCTGATAGAGCGAACGTCCCCACATCACGGCCTTGCCAATGCTGGTAAACGAGTTGTCGATGATGGTAATGTCTGAAGCCTCCTTGGCCACCGACGTACCGTCGCCCATTGAAAGTCCCACGTGGGCTGCCTTCAGAGCCGGTGCATCGTTCGTACCATCGCCCGTCACGGCCACCACATGGTTCATGCTTTGCAAGGTTTCAACCAAGCGTTTCTTATCCATGGGGCGTGCACGCGAAATAATTTTCAGTCCCTCGATGCGTTCGCGCAATTCCTGATCGGAAAGTGCAGCAAATTCAGGACCGGTAATGATGTTGCGGTCAGTATCTGTAGCGTTCCACAGACCGATTTGTCGACCGATTTCCTTGGCCGTACCCGGCGTATCGCCCGTCACGATCTTAATTTGAATACCCGCGTCGATACATTCCTTCACAGCCTGCGGCACATCGGCACGCACGGGGTCGGCAATGGCCACCACGCCCATGAAGTGGAGTTTGTCGGCCACCACTTTGCCGCCCTCGATGGTTGCATCGCCTGCCTCCAGAACCTGGTAAGCGAAACCAAGGGTACGCATAGCGCGGTTTTGATAAGCGAAGAGTTGGCGGTCAATTTCCTCGCGCGTCACGCCGCCGTCGAGGGTGGCACAGAGCGAGTACACAATTTCGGGAGCACCCTTCACATACATCACGCGCTTACCGGGCATAACAGCTGATTCAACCACCGTAGCCATATACTTACGTTCGGTCGAGAAGGGCAATTCTTCCACAGTCTTCACCCCTTCGCGTAGCGTGCGATAGTCAGTGCCTTGTGCGTGGAGCCACAAAAGGAGTGCACCTTCGGTGGGATTGCCCAGCACTTGCAACTTCTGCGAATCGGAGAAGTCAATCGAAGCGGTAGAGTTCACCGCCATACCTTCGGCCACGAGCTGGCGAATGGCAGCATCGTCGTCGGGGTTATTGTCTTCTGTGCCGTAGAAGTGGGTATCGTCAACGCGCATTTGGTTCTGCGTCAGCGTACCGGTTTTGTCGGTACAAATCACCGTAGTAGCACCCATGGTTTCGCAAGCGTGCATTTTGCGCACCAGGTTATTGGTTTTCAGCATACGGCGCATGCTGTAGGCCAGGCTGAGCGTCACAGCCATGGGAAGTCCTTCGGGCACAGACACTACGATGAGTGTCACAGCAATCATGATGGTTTGCAGCACGTAGGCCATGAAGGGAGCCCAGTCGTTGATATTAAAATCGGGCTGCAAGCAATATATCGTGATGCGTCCCACGAGAATGAGCAAGGCAAAGGCATAGCTCAGTTTGGTAATCCAAGCACTGAGTCCTTCAAGTTGTTCGTTAAGGGGTGTTTTTACGCTGTTGTCAATTTGTGCAGCTTCGAACACTTTACCCTGTTCGGTTTTATCGCCGATGCGTATAACGCGGGCAATGCCGTGTCCTTCCATCACCTTTGTACCCTTCATCACCTCGTTGGTGGCATAGGTGGCATGGGGGTCGGAGAAAGCGGGGTCAGTGCTTTTTTCGCACATGGGTTCGCCGGTAAGGGTTGATTCGTCCACGTGCAGCGTCACGGCTTCGAGCAGTTGTGCGTCAGCGGGAATTTCTTCACCGGTGTTCAGAACCACGATGTCGCCCACCACCACTTCGCGTCGTGTCACCTGTGTGGCATTGCCGTTTCGTATCACCTCGACGGCTTCGTCGTCGTTCACCTGATTGAGCACGGTGAATTCCTTATCGGCTTGCAGTTCAAAGTAGAAGGCAAGTCCGGTGGCCAGGAAAATGGCTACAAAGATGCCAACGGGTTCGAAGAACACTTCAGGGCCGTGTCCGAGTCCAAAGTACTCATAGAGCGAAATGCCTACTGAGGCTGCTCCGGCAATAAGGAGTACGATGATAAGGGGGTCGGCGAATTTCGAGATAAACTGCTTCCACAGTGGGTCCTTTTCGGGGGGTGTAAGCACATTTTCTCCGTACTTCTCGCGGCTCTCAATCACTTCTTTGTCGGTGAGTCCGGTAAAATGATGTTTTTGTTCCATAGGGATACTTTTATATATTGATTGATTTTTAGATGTCGTGCTTATTTCACGAGCGAATTTAGCATTTTTGCCGCAAATGTGTTCTATTATTCGGATATATAGCGAATTGAAGGGCAAATTTAGGTATTTTGGTGCATATAGTCTCAAGAAATAAAACCTTGCAATGAAAAGTTTGGCTTTGGGGTTCATTTGGCTTGCAAGGTTTCACAGTTTGGTGCTTTTCTGCTCACCCAATCAATCAACCCGATCAATCAACAAAATTTTACGGGTTCATTGGCATCCTCGTGAGAAACAAGCAGGCACTGCACTTGTTTGCTAGGCCGCATGGCCCCCAATACACCCCGCCCAAGACCTTTAACAATGATTTCCGTTGTACGACAAACGTAAAAAGGAAAAGTTTGTCGGAAGAGCGAA
>FR901770.1:46891-48699 GCA_000437675.1 Prevotella sp. CAG:891 | reverse complement strand
CGGAAGAGCGAAATAGGCCTTCGGAAAAGCACGCTAAGCGAAACTATGAACGCGCTGATTATCAGAAGTTCCGAAATTGTTAAAACTAGCTCGGAACTAATTCGAACTAGCTCGGAACTAATTTCAACGACCTCGGAACTAATTTCGACAATCGCGGAAAGCATTGAGGCAAAAGGCAGACCTAGGGGCACAAGCCTCGCAAACAGAAGGAAACCAAGGGGGCGTTTTTTGAATATATTTCACATTTCAACACCTGCGCCCGAAGTCAGAACGCCGGCAACGCCCAAACTGAATCAAGCAGCATTTCAAAAAAACGGTGTACGAAAAAACAGAGAAATAGCACGACAGCGGAAAATAAATGCTGTTTTGGTTGAAAATTTAAACAGTTTCTTAAATAATTATTTGTATTTTTGCCACATTAGCCATAAAGTGTGCAATTTTCAGCACCATGCGTCCCCGCCTGCCGCGCAGCGCACTGCCCCCACAGCCCCGTGGGGAAACCAACGCATGGTACACATTTTGTTTAATCAACCACATCAACCCCCAATAACTTCACACACCCATGAAAGAGTTTTTCAGGATGCTCCGACAGTATGTCAAGCCCTATAAAAGCTATATGGCCGGTTCGCTGCTTTTCAACCTGCTGTCGGCATTGCTCAATGTATTCTCCTTCATCTCAATCATACCCATGCTGCAGCTGCTCTTTGGCATTGACCAAAACCGCTACGAATTTATTCCGTGGTCGGCAGCCGGCATGAGCATGAAGGACATTATCATCAACAACATGTACTGGTATACCACCGAACTGATGGACGAATACGGTGCAGCCTCAACACTGCTTGCCATCGGCTTGTTCCTGGTTATCATGACCTTCCTGAAAACCGGATGCTACTTTGCCTCGGTGGCCATCATGGTGCCCCTGCGAACGGGCATTGTGCGCGACATCCGCATGAAGGTGTACCATAAAATTGTATCGCTCCCGCTTTCGTTCTTCTCAGACGAACGCAAGGGCGACATCATTGCGCGCATGAGCGGCGACGTGAACGAAATCGAAACGTCGATAACCGGCTCGCTCGAAATGCTGATTAAAAACCCCATTCTGCTGATTTGCTACTTCGGCGTGCTGATTTACGTGTCGTGGCAGCTCACGCTCTTTACCCTCATCGTACTCCCCCTCATGGGCTGGATGATGGGACGCATCGGCCGTAAACTCAAACACAAAAGCCTCGATGCCCAAAACAAATGGAGCGACACCATGGCGCAGCTTGAAGAAACCCTGGGCGGTATGCGCATTATCAAAGCCTTTACGGCCGAACGCAAAATGACCGAACGCTTTGACCGCTGCACCAACGAGTTTCGCGATGCTTCGAACCGCGTGTCGATTCGTCAGGCCTCGGCGCACCCCGTGAGCGAATTTTTGGGCACAGTACTCATTGTCATGGTGCTTTGGTACGGTGGAACGCTCATTTTCAGCGACCATTCGCCGATTGACGCCCCGACGTTTATCTTCTACATGGTGATTCTGTACAGCATCATTCAGCCGCTCAAGGATTTTTCGAAAGCTACTTACAACATTCCCAAGGGTATGGCCTCGGTGGAACGTGTGAACAAAATTCTGAACGCTGAAAACACCATTGCCGAAACTGCCCACCCCAAACACATCGACGGACTGGAACAGAACATTGAATTCCGCAACGTAAGCTTCACTTACAATGGCTCGACGCAGGAGGTGCTGAAGGATGTGAACCTAAACGTGAAACGCGGACAAACCATTGCACTGGTGGGACAGAGCGATTCGCGTAACTCGA
>FR901770.1:1004-46879 GCA_000437675.1 Prevotella sp. CAG:891 | reverse complement strand
AGCGGTTCGGGTAAATCGACCCTCGTCGACCTGCTGCCGCGATACCACGACGTGACGGGTGGCGACATCTTGATTGACGGCGTGAACGTGAAGGATCTGGCCATTGCCGACCTCCGCAGCCTCATCGGCAACGTAAACCAAGAGGCTATTCTGTTCAACGACAGTTTCTACAACAACATTACCTTCGGTGTGGAACATGCCACAATGGAACAGGTGATTGAAGCAGCTAAGATAGCCAATGCCCACGACTTCATCATGGAAAGCGAACATGGTTACGACACGAACGTGGGCGACCGCGGCTGCCGACTTTCGGGCGGACAGCGACAGCGCATCAGCATTGCGCGCGCCATTCTGAAAAACCCGGCCATCCTGATTCTGGACGAGGCTACCTCGGCACTCGACACCGAAAGCGAACGACTGGTGCAGGAGGCGCTGGAACGACTCATGAAGACGCGCACAACCATTGCCATTGCTCACCGACTGTCGACCATCAAGAATGCCGACGAAATATGTGTGCTCTACGAAGGACGCATTGTGGAACGCGGCACGCACGACGAGCTACTGCAGAAGGGCGGATATTACAAACGACTGAACGACATGCAGCAACTGTAGGGCAATCCCTACCCCGGTGTTCGCTGCGCTGAACCGTAAACTATTTGATGAAACATTTTAAAATTCTTGCGCTGTTCTACGCGCTGACTCTCGCGCTGTTTGCCGCGGGCAAAGTGGCCTTTATCTTTGCTCAGGAAGCGGGCATTCGCGGTGTCATGACGGCGGCCGATGTGGCCGATGTGCTGTGGCACGGACTGCCCCTCGATTTGGCTACAGCCGGATACGCCACTGCCCCCCTCTGGCTGTTGCTGGGCATCGGACTATGGCTGAACATTCGGCCCATGCGCCTTATATATAAGGTATATGTCGGACTGTTGGCCGTAATTATGGCCCTGATATTCGTGGGCGACACCTGCCTTTACGGATTTTGGGGCATCAAGCTCGACGGCACGGTGTGGACCTACCTTGACAACCCGACAGGGGCTTTGTCGAGCGTATCGAAGGGCTATGCCCTGGGCGTTACGCTGTGTATAGTGCTGACGACAGCCGGTGACGCGGGGAAAAGGGCTGACCACAGCCGGCGTGTTTGCCCTCTACCGGCTGTTGCTGCGCAATCCTTTGGAAAAAGCAAAACGCCCTGCACTGCTCACCGGCATCTGGCTGGTGGCCGGCGGTTTGCTGTTTTTGGGCATTCGCGGCGGCGTGGGCAAAAGCACGGCGAACGTGGGCATGGTTTACTTTTCCGACCGCCAATTTCTGAACCACGCAGCCGTGAATCCGGCATTCAGTCTGCTGGCTTCCATGCAAAAGGAACGAAACTTTGCCGAGGAATTCAACTTCTTCGACGAGGAGGAACGCCGACGCATTCTGGCCATGCTGCATTACAACACGCAGAGCATCGACCCCGACACGCTGCTCACCACACAGCGCCCCAATGTGTTGCTCATACTCATGGAGGGTTGCGGCGGTACGCTGGTAAATGCCGTCGACCCCGAAACCGACCCGAACATTACGCCCAATCTGAACCGTCTGGCAGCCGAAGGAGTATTGTTCACCCAATGCTATGCCAACTCCTTCCGCACCGACCGCGGTACGGTATGTACGCTGAGCGGCTATCCGGCTTACCCCGATGTGAGCGTCATGAAGTTGCCTTCGAAGTGCGCCACGTTGCCTTCGATTGCACGCACGCTGCGAGGGGCAGGTTACCGCACGGAGTTCCTGTATGGCGGCGACATCAACTTTACCAATACCAACGGTTACTTGCTTTCGACCGGCTACGAACGCACCATGGGCGAAACGTATTTCCCGGCCGAGGTGCGCCGCACCCACGACTGGGGCGTGACCGACCACATTACCTTCGACAGCCTGTATGCCCGCATCATGCGCTACCCCACCGACCGTCCCTGGCACACGGGATTCCTGACGCTGGCAAGCCACGAACCGTGGAAGGTGCCGTACAGCCGCATACCGAACGACAAGGTGGCTAATGCCATGGCTTACCTCGACGACTGCATCGGCCGCTTTATCGACCGTCTGAAGCGCACACCGCAATGGGAGAACACTCTCATTATACTGCTGCCCGACCACGGCATTTTCTATCCCGAAGGCATCAGCGACACGAACGAACGAAAATCGCACATTCCGCTGATATGGACGGGAGGCGTGGTGGCAAAGGCGCGAAAGATTGACAAAATATGCAACCAAACCGACCTGGCGGCTACGCTGCTGGGACAGATGGGTTTACCACACGACGATTTTACCTTTAGCCGCGACGTGATGAGCCGGAGCTACACGCATCCTTCGGCAGTACATGTGTGGAGCGAGGGTATTTATTGGAAGGATGCCACGGGCATTTCGGTGGTGAACCTCATGACGAAACCCGAAAGTGTGTTTCGCGAAGCGCCGCAACCTTCGACACTGCGCGTGAATGCAGCCAAGGCTTTTCTGCAAACCTGCTACGACTATCTGCAGGGCGAAAAACCAGCGGCACGCTGACAAATTTTCAAACAATGGGTACAAGAAAAAAAATACTGATTACGGGTGCTTCGGGCTTCATTGGCAGTTTCATGGTGGAACGGGCTCTGAACGAAGGCATGGAGGTGTGGGCCGCCGTGCGCCGGAACAGCAGCCGAAAATATTTGACCGACGAACGCATCCGCTTTATCGAACTGAACTTAGGCCATACCGAAGAACTGACCCGCCAGCTCACGGCGCATGCTGAAACCGAGGGTACGTTCGATTATGTGATTCATGCAGCCGGTGCCACGAAGTGCCGCAAACCGGCTGACTTTTTTGCGGTGAATGCCGAGGGCACGGTGCGACTGGCACAATGCCTCATCGACACAGGTGCCCTGCGCGAACAGGGTCGCTTTGTGTTTATCAGTTCGCTCAGCGTGTATGGACCGGCCTGCGAAACGAAGCGCCGCCCCATTCACGAGTCCGACCCGAAGGTGCCCGACACGGCCTACGGACGGTCGAAACTCGAAGCCGAAAGCCGACTTGCCGAAATTCCCGGACTGAACTACGTGGTGCTGCGCCCGACGGGCGTATACGGACCACGCGAACGCGATTACTTCATGATGGCCAAAAGCATTCAACACCACATCGATTTTGCGGTGGGTTTCAAGCCGCAGGTGCTGACGTTCATTTATGTAGACGACCTCGTAGAAGCAGCATTTCTGGCCTTGCGTCGCGGACGTACGGGAAGGGCCTACTTCCTGACCGACGGAAAAAGCTACACGAGCCGTGCCTTCAGCGATTTGCTGCAAATGGAACTGGGCGTGAAGCGCGTGTTGCACATCACCGCTCCGCTGTGGGTGCTGCGTGCGGTTTGCTTTGCCGGCGAAAAACTGGCACGGCTGACCGGAAACATACCGACGCTCAACTCTGACAAATACCGCATCATGCGGCAGCGTAACTGGCAATGCGACATCAGTCCGGCACGCGAAGAATTGGGCTATGCGCCCAAATGGCCGCTGGTGCGCGGTGTGAAGGCTGCGGTGGCCTGGTACCGCCGCGAGGGTTGGCTGTAGGCATTGGCCGACACCAAATGGTGCCAATCACTTGTAAAAATAAGTTGAAAAGTGGCACCTGCATCCTATCAATAGCATTCGGGTTCGACAACCTCTAAATATCCAAGAAACTGCCAAAAAAATGAAGATGGACGAATCGGCGATACCCCTTGTTTCGCCATCCAGACAGCGCAACGTGGTAACGGTGCTGCCTGCGAACTGCCGCTTCATTGCATCAAAAAACATAACAACTCAAAAATGAACGTTCAAAACCGCCGATTGCCACTGCCTATCGAATTAGTGACGCTGGCCTATACGCTCTTTACCACCCTGCTGATAGCCCTGCTCGGGCACGATATGGCAGACCCATGGCGCCTGATTGAAGGCCGTGCCTTTGTGGTGGTGGGCATGGCGCTGATTTACCTGATATACCGCGCACGCCCCAACCGCTACACACTGTTTCTGCGTTACCTGTTTCCGCTTTCGCTCTTAGGCTACTGGTATCCCGACACCTACGAGTTCTGCCAACTTTTTGGCAATGCCGACCATATCTTTGCCCAAGCTGACCAAGTGCTGTTTGGCTGTCAGCCGGCCATCAGTTTTGCCGAAAGTTTTCCCGAAAAAATATGGAGCGAACTGTTCCACATGGGCTACTTTGCCTACTATCCGCTCATTGCGCTCACAGTGCTGGCCCCGCTATTCACCGACCGAAGCAAGTTCGAGGGTACGGCCTTCATTGTGCTGACATCGTTCTTTCTGTATTACACCATCTACCTGTTTCTGCCCGTCACCGGACCGCAGTATTACTTTCACGCAGTGGGACAGGACCTGATTCTGGCCGGACACTTTCCGGAAGTGGGCGATTACTTCCGCTACCACAACGAATTGGCACACGCACCGGGTCCCGACGGATTTTTCCGTTCGCTGGTAGAATCAAGCCAAGCCACGGGTGAACGTCCCACGGCAGCCTTCCCCTCATCGCACGTGGGTATGAGCACCATTCTGATGATTCTGCTGATCAATAACCGCCGCTACCTCTTTTTCGGTGCATTGCCTTTCTACTTTTTCCTGTGCTGCGCCACGGTGTACATTCAGGCACACTACCTGATTGACGTATTTGGCGGACTGATTACGGCTATCATTTTCTACTCCTTCGGCAAATGGGCCTGGACACGCTTTTCGCGCAACGAACTGCATCCGTACTGGAGCTAAGGCTGCCAATTCATTTCCCGAATATCTATCATTTAAATACTATACGAATCATGAAGACTAAGCATTTTCTGTATTCTCTTTTGCTGGCTGCCTCACTGCCCATGAATGCGCAGACTGTAGGCAAGGGTGGCATTTCGCCTGAAATGTTGCAACAAATCAAAAAGGCACAGCCTGCCGCTCAAACCACTACTGCCCTGCGCAACGCGTTGGCCGGTGCACCCATCAACCAGTTGGCTACGCGTGCCAACAACCCGGCTGTAGGTGACACCTATTTCTCGAACACTGTACCTTCAAAGGGCATTACTGACCAACAGAGTTCGGGACGCTGCTGGCTGTTCACGGGCATGAACGTGATGCGCTCAAAAATGATTAAGGACTACAACCTCGGTGCTTTCCAATTCTCACAGAGCTACTCGTTCTTCTACGACCAGTTGGAAAAGTCGAACCTCTTCCTGCAAGCAGTTATCGACAATGCCAAGAAGCCGATGAGCGACAAACTCGTTGAATGGCTATTCCAGCACCCGCTGTCGGACGGTGGTACGTTCTGCGGTGTGGTTGACGTGGTAAGCAAGTACGGCATTGTGCCTGCCGATGTGATGCCTGAATCGTTCAGCGCCAACAACACGGCCAAAATGGCTGAACTCATCAGCCTGAAACTCCGCGAATACGGTTTGACGCTGCGCAAGGCGGCTGAAAAGGGCGAGAAAGCAGCTGCACTCGAAAAGCGCAAAACAGAGATGCTCGGCACCATTTACCACATTCTGGCTGTTTCGCTCGGCGAACCCGTACAGGAGTTTACCTGGACCATGAAGGATGCCAACGGCAAACCGGTGAGCACGAAAAAGTACACCCCGCAGAGCTTCTACAAGGAATATGTGGGCACCGACTTGAAGAACACCTATGTGATGCTCATGAACGACCCTTCGCGTCCGTATCATAAAACCTACACCATCGACATGGACCGTCACTCGTACGATGGCCAGCAATGGACTTACCTGAACCTGCCGATGGAGGAAATCAAGCAGATGGCCATTGCCTCGATCAAGGACTCAACGATGATGTACTACTCATGCGACGTGGGCAAATTTCTGAACGGCAAAACGGGTATTCTTTCGTTGCAGAACTACGACTACGAGTCGCTTTTCGGCACCAACTTCCCCATGACGAAGGCTGAACGCATCAGCACCTTTGCATCGGCGTCGAGCCATGCCATGACGCTGATGGCCGTAGACCTCGACGCCAACGGCAAACCGACGAAGTGGATGGTTGAAAACTCTTGGGGTGCTACTTCGGGCCACAACGGCCACTTGATTATGACGGACGAATGGTTCGACGAATATTCATTCCGCCTCGTAGTCGACAAGAAGTACGTTCCTGCCGCCACGCTCGAACTGCTCAAGCAGAAGCCCACGTTGCTTCCTGCCTGGGATCCTCTTTTCGCAGGCGAGGAATAAGTTGATTAACAGCTGTGTCGAACAGACTGACCATAAGAGGTCGGCAGAAAGTGCATACAAGCCACTTCCTGCCGACTTCTTTTTATTTAAAAAATCATTGACTATGAACGGAAGAGTGCCAAGCAAGCAGATGGGGAATGAAACAAACTGCAGGGAAGCGAATGAATACATCGTGACAAAAGGGTACTAAAAAAAGGTTGACTTTGCGGTCAACCTTTTTTTTATGTATAAACAGCGATGTTGGGAACAATGTTCAACATCTACGTATTACTCGTTGTTCCATGAATCATTCCATGACTTGTTCGAGCTAAATTGATCAACAGCATCCTCCGGGTCGAAGTAATCGCCAATGGTGGGCGATGATGATTCCGGGCCTCCTGAGTTCATCAAGGGCAAAGCTGCATCAAGGGCAATGACTGCCACGGAGGGTGCTACATACTTTTTCTTCATTGTTTTCAGTTTTAATCTGTGCGTATTTGGCAAGTTTATTTAATGACCATTTTCTTTCCATTGACAATGTAAATGCCAGCAGGCAAATCACTGAGCGTGGAAGGATGGAGGCGAACACCGGTGAGGGTGTAAACCACGAGGGGCTGCGTACCGGGGGCTAAGGGGGTGTCGATGCCGGTAACGTCGCCGGGAAGCAGGAAGCCACTGATGTTCATGGCCATTTCGCTGGTCAGGGCTAAATAGGCTTTGTGGGCCTGACTGCGGAAGGGGGCACCTTCTGAAGCTCCCCAGTAGAAGCCCAGACGCTTCGTGCCGGTGTGGTCGGGGTCGGCATAGTAAAGCTTGTAGAAGCGATACGTGGCGGCTGACTCTCCGTTGGGTGCTGCGGTCTGCGCCTCAGTGGCTGTGCCAAGCAGCAGATTGCCTTGAGGAGCGGGCTTACCTTCGGCCGATTGGGGCGTGGGGGCAAAAAGCAGGTAGTTGCGTTTTTCGCCTTTCACAAGCAAGGCTGTGTGTGCAGGCACAGTTTCGCCACCTACATAAGCCTCGGTAAGGCCGAGTTCACGACGATCGGTATCGGCTTGCGTCACGGCATAGCCCACCACGCCTTGCGGCATGACATAGCTGCTTTCGGTGTAGATGGTGCCGTAGCCTTCGGCGGTTGCAATGGCAAGGGTGGCCACGGGTGCTTCGCCCTTTTTCACCAACACAATGCGCTCGGGCAGGGTTTCGGCACTACCCGACTGCGGCACTACACTGAGATACCAGCGCATAGAGGGCAACTGGGGGGTAGAGGCTGTGGCCTTGCGCAATTCGCCGCCTTGCAGAGCATAGCCCTTGGCCGCGGTCAGTTTGTCGCCCGTGATTATGCCATAATTTCCGCAAATACTTACGGTATAGCCCGGCGTATTGAGGTTGACAGGCGATTCGTCGGTGGGCTGAATACGCACGTTGTTTAACGTAAAGCTGACGGTACCCGCAGCCTTGGCGCGGATAAGGTAGGGCTGGTTGGCCTGAAGTTTGCCCTCGGTCAGCACGGCATATTCAGCAATGGCCTCGCGCGTTTGGCCGTTGGAAGCAGGTAGCTGCACGCGGTCGACAGCAGCCACTTCACAATGCGTAGCCCAGTCGCTGACGTTCGTTTCAAAGGGCAGATAAAGCGTTTGCCATTCGGTGTCGTCGAAATGGCGGGTATAATTCAGCTGTTCCACCGTCAGCGCGCGTCCTACATACAGGTCGGTGTAAGCATCGTTGAGCATGAGCTGCTGCTTGCTTTCGAGAATGTTCCACGGCTGTTCGCCGGGCGACTTGCGAGCCTCAACAAAATCGACGGGTACGAACTGGAAGTCGGTCGACAAATTACCGTTGCGGTTAATTCTGTAACCCTCAGGGTCGTAAACGTAGTACTCATTGCGCGAGAAGTATTTACCATTCTGACTCAACTGGGCGCAGGCTTTGCGTTCGTTGACCAGGGTGAAAGCTCCCCAAGTGGTGCCACGGTCGAGGGTCAACTGATTGCTGCATCCCGAAAACAGCTGTTCGAGATCCATATTTTTGCCTTGGGCATCGGCAAAGGCGTAAGTGTCGTTGCCAGTGGTCGTACAGCGCCATACCGTGGCCTGTGCCACGTCCTTAGTAAATCCGTTGTCGTCGGTTTCGTTCACCTTCGGTGCCAGGTAGAAGTAGTCGTAGCGTCCGTACACATCTTGGTAATTACGCAGCTTGTAATAATGACGATTGGCAGGTTTAACCACCTCGTTGTCTTTTACCTGAGTAATTTCGGTTAATAAACGACGCAACGCATCAACCTGTTCGCTCGTAACATCGGACTTTAATTGGCCTTCTGCATCGAACACATCCGTGTAAGCCTTATCGAACTTTTGCATGGCGGGCAATGTGGAAAGCGGATAGCCCTGCTCGCCTTTATGCTTGTATAGGTCGGTAGCCATGAGCTGAATGGCGTCGGCCTGATTGCTCAATGCTGCTTTATCGGCTGCTTGGGGGTCGTCGATGATGATGAGTTGGGTGTAGGTGCCCGTTGTGCCGTTGAGCGTAGCAGTCCAGCGGCGTCGAATCACGTTGCCTTCGCGTTCCTCCTTGCCCTTCACGGTTTGGGTCATTCCGCTATTGTTCTTGTGATAGGCCACAAGGTCGTTCATTGCGGGCACTTCGTCGCCGGCTTTCAGGCGGAGGTAGGGAGCCGGCCCTTCCTTGAAGCGCACATAGCTGCTACGGTCGATGAGTTCGAAGCCGCCGGTGTACATGATGGTCGGATTGGCCATGGCTGGCTGTTCCTTGGATACGGAATAGGCGGCTTCGCCAATTACCTCAATTTTCACTACGCCACCGCGAATGGGTTGGCTGAAATTGCGGTAGGGGGTGCGGTTGATGGTGATGTAGGGCCAATAGCCTTTCCACTGTCCGGTGTTGGGCACTTGGTCGTCGAGTACGTATTTAAAGGTCTGTCCGAAGTCATCGGAGAGCGAAATGCGTACGCGGCTGTCGGGTCCGTAGAGTTCGGTACAGGGTTCCCAGGTGAGGTTGATTTCTTTTCCATGGAACTGCTCCAGTCCGAGGTCAGTTTTCAGTTCGAAAGCCTTTCCTTCAACAATGTGCAGGTAGACGGGTTCGACGTCGTAGCGCGCGCCATCGGCAGCTGCAAGCAGGAACTGGTAGCGGCCGGGGCGGAAAGAGTCGGAATATTTTACCATCACGGCATCGAGTTTCCACTCATCGTTCCTTCCTTCATTATAGTAGGGTTGGAACATGACATTGGGGTTGGGCGCAAGCGGATAAATGGGCTGTAGGGCATTGGTTTGATAATTATAGTTGCCTACATCGTAGTTTTGCGCACCATAGGTGAACGAGGACTGTTCGTTTTCAACGGGGATGTTGAATTGGAAACGTGTTCCGCGGGTAATGGTGTAGTTTTTGCGTATGAGTTTGCGGTTCAGTACGGGTTTGGTGCGGGTGGATGCAACCACGTAGGGTATATTGTCCGTAGTGCTGGATGTGCCTACGAGCGTAGCGGGGTCGCGACGGCTGTCGGGATAATAGGGCGTGGTTCCCAAACGGCGACGGATGGAAATAATACTAGCCAAAGCAAAGGCCTGCTTATTGTCGCCATAACCCATGATGGATTCTCCCTTGCCGGGTTCGACACACTGCCCGCCGGATATCTGGTGTGAGTGCGGGGCACCAAACAGGTGTCCCAATTCGTGGGCTATGGTTGAAAAGGTAGTGGTACACATCACATTGGCCTTGGTTATATTCTGATACACACCACCAAGCATTGCCATGCCGTCGACAGTGGTACTGGGACGAATAAGGATGCCGCAATCGTAGTTTTCGGTGCCAATCAGGCCGTTGATAATTTTTGTACCGTAGTCGTTGGTAAATTTCGAATCTGAATAGCCTTCGGGATATTCTGTAAGAATCAGCCTATCGTCATAAATAACTTCGAAGCGAATGCCGAGATCGCGCTGATAAACGGTGTTCAGGTATTCACCGGCCTCTTTCACCCATTCGCGTGCTTTGGCTTTATCGCCTTGAAAGTATTGACGGGTGTAATAGGGGCTGATGCAAAGGGCGAGTCGGTAAACGTATTCGTTTCCGTTGTCGAAAATCTGAATTTTTGAATTTTCATTGGGCAGGGTGGAAGGTTCGCCCAGCGGTCGTACGTATTTCTGTACTTCGTCATGAAGTGGAGCAATTACCTTGCAGCACAT
Source organism: Prevotella sp. CAG:891 (assembly GCA_000437675.1). Taxonomy (GTDB): domain Bacteria; phylum Bacteroidota; class Bacteroidia; order Bacteroidales; family Bacteroidaceae; genus Alloprevotella. The sequence continues at coordinate 36,472 of FR901770.1, read as the reverse complement.
CTTCGATGCACCGTCTGACGAAGTTGATTGCTTCGGCCTGTCGGTCTGAGCACAGAGAACTGCTGGTGTTAACAAAAGGCTGAGTAAGACGTGTTTCATATAATAACTTGGGTTCGAATTTAACGAAGAGTATATCATTACAATTTTTTCGGCCCTAAAAATACTCCATAGTTTTCAGTCTGACAATAATACTATGTTTTTTTAACTAAATCGGCACGCCATAAAGAGATTCACCTGCCGTTTGATGCCCTGTGCTTGTCTTTTATTCAAAATTGCATTCGGTTTGTACTAACTCTGACTCCGCCCAAGTTAGGCGGCACCTCAGCAGTATAAAGAAAAAACAAGCTTTTTCTTGCTTTGCATTCGGTTTGTACTAACTCTGACTCCGCCCAAGTTAGGCGGCACCTCAGCAGTACAAAGAAAAAACAAGCTTTTTCTTTGTACTGCATTCGGTTTGCACTAACTTTGCACCCAATATAATATAAAACATAGTAATGGAATATAACTTCAGAGAAATTGAACAGAAGTGGCAGCATACATGGGCTGCTGAAAAAACATATCACGTCGAGGCGGATGATACGAAAAAGAAATTCTATGTGCTGAATATGTTCCCCTATCCTTCTGGGGCCGGATTGCACGTGGGACACCCGCTCGGATATATTGCTTCAGACATCTATGCACGCTACAAACGCTCATGCGGTTACAACGTGCTGAACCCTATGGGCTATGATGCATACGGCTTGCCCGCTGAACAATATGCTATTCAAACCGGACAACACCCGGCTCTGACTACCAATAAAAATATTGCGCGTTACCGCGAACAACTTGATAAAATCGGTTTCTGCTTTGACTGGGACCGCGAAATCCGCACCTGCGACCCGCAATACTACCACTGGACGCAATGGGCTTTCGCTAAAATGTTTAACTCATTCTATTGCTCAAAATGCCAACAGGCTAAACCCATCGAGCACCTGATTAAGCATTTCGAAGAAAAAGGTACGGAGGGTATCCACGCCGCTCAGTCGGAAGAATTGCACTTCACGGCCGAAGAATGGAAAAACATGAGCAGCCGCGAACAGCAGGAGGTGCTCATGAACTACCGCATGGCTTATCTGGGCGAAACCATGGTAAACTGGTGCCCGAAACTGGGTACGGTGCTGGCCAACGACGAGGTGGTCGACGGTGTGAGCGAACGCGGCGGATACCCCGTGGTGCAAAAGAAAATGAAACAATGGTGTCTGCGTGTGTCGGCTTACGCACAGCGTTTGCTCGACGGACTCAACACTGTAGATTGGTCGGATTCTATCAAAGAAACGCAGCGCAACTGGATTGGTCGCTCGGAAGGTACGGAAATGCAGTTTGCCGTGAAGGATTCAGACCTGAAATTTACCATCTTTACTACGCGCGCCGACACGATTTTCGGTGTTACCTTCATGGTGCTGGCTCCCGAAAGCGAACTCGTTGGCCAACTCACCACGCCCGAACAGAAGGCTGAGGTTGAGGCTTATCTTGAAGCTACCAAAAAGCGTACGGAACGCGAACGCATTGCTGACCGCCGCGTAACGGGTGTGTTCAGTGGTTCGTATGCACTCAATCCCTTTACGGGCGATGCCATTCCGGTGTGGATTAGTGACTATGTATTGGCCGGATACGGCACGGGCGCCATCATGGCAGTGCCTGCACACGACTCGCGCGACTATGCCTTTGCACGCCACTTCAACTTGCCCATCATTCCGCTGATTGAGGGAGCTGATGTGAGCGAAACGAGCTTCGACGCCAAAGAGGGTACGGTGCAAAATTCACCGGCCGAGGGCAAACAGAGCCTCATGGGCTTCAGCCTGAACGGACTTTCGGTGAAGGAAGCTATTGCGGCTACGAAGAAATTTGTGACCGAAAACAACTTGGGTCGCGTCAAGGTGAACTTCCGCTTGCGCGATGCCATCTTCTCGCGTCAACGCTACTGGGGCGAACCTTTCCCCATCTATTATAAGGACGGCATGCCGCAACTCGTGCCGGAGGAATGTCTGCCTATCGAACTGCCCGAGGTAACCAAGTTCCTGCCCACCGAAACGGGCGAACCGCCGTTGGGCAATGCCACCAAGTGGGCTTGGGACGAGGCTGCTAAATGTATTACCGATAACAGCCGCATCGACCACGTAACGGTGTTCCCTCTCGAACTCTCGACCATGCCGGGCTTTGCCGGTTCGTCGGCCTACTACTTGCGCTACATGGATCCGCGCAACGAACAGGCGCTCGTAGGCAAGGAAGCTGGTGCATACTGGCAGAACGTCGACCTCTACATCGGTGGTTCGGAACACGCTACAGGACACTTGATTTACAGCCGATTCTGGAACAAGTTCCTGTACGACCTGGGCGTTTCGGTGAAGGAAGAACCCTACCAGAAACTCGTGAACCAGGGTATGATTCAGGGCCGTTCGAACTTTGTGTACCGCATCAAGGACACCAATACGTTCGTCAGCCTGAATCTCAAGGACAACTACGATGTAACGCCGATTCACGTCGACGTAAACATCGTGCAAAACGACGTACTCGACATCGAGGCATTCAAGGCTTGGCGTCCGGAATATGCCAATGCTGAATTTGTGCTTGAGGATGGCAAGTATATTTGCGGTTGGGCCATCGAAAAGATGTCGAAGTCGATGTTCAACGTGGTAAACCCCGACATGATTGTCGAAAAGTTCGGTGCCGACACGCTCCGTCTGTACGAAATGTTCCTGGGCCCCATCAACCAGAGCAAACCCTGGGATTCAAACGGTATCGACGGCTGCTTCCGTTTCTTGAAAAAGACGTGGAACCTTTTCTATCCGAAAAATGGCGATTGGGCAGTAACCGACGCTGAACCGACTCCCGAAAACCTGAAGTCGCTGCACAAGCTCATCAAGAAGGTGAGCGAGGACATCGAGGAATTCTCATACAACACCTCAGTACCGGCCTTCATGATTGCAGTGAGCGAACTGACCCAGCAGAAATGCACGAGCCGCGCCGTACTCGAACAGCTCGTGGTACTCATGGCTCCCTTCACGCCGCACATTGCCGAAGAACTCTGGCACAACCTGGGTCACGACACCACGGTGTGCGATGCACCCTGGCCCGTGTTCAACGAAGAATTCCTGAAAGAGTCGAGCCAAACGCTGAGCATTTCGTTCAACGGTAAGACGCGTTTCACCCTCAACTTCCCGGCTGACGCCACGAAGGAGCAAATCGAAGCTACCGCGCTGGCTGCCGAACAAACGCAAAAGCATTTGGAAGGCAAACAGATTGTGAAAGTCATCGTGGTGCCCGGACGCATCGTCAACATTGTCGTAAAGTAAGCTTTAACCCTTAAAAGCACAAGCAAAATATGGCAACTATTTTCAGAAACTCTTTGATGCAAGATGTCCGCGACTACGTAATCATCACGATAGGCTTGCTGCTTTACTCCATCGGTTTTTCCTGCTTCCAGCTGCCCTACGAAATCACGTCGGGCGGTTTGGCAGGTGCCGGCGCTGTAATATTCTATGCCACGGGCTTCCCCGTGCAGTACACGTTCTTCTTGGTCAACATCATCCTGCTTATCATTGCCGTGAGGGTGTTGGGCTGGCGTTTCTGTATCAAAACCATTTATGCCGTGTTCATGCTCACCTTCCTTTTGGGCATGGCGCAGGAAGTGATGCGCACCCTTGCGGTTGAACACCCCGACTGGTTCGGCGCAGTGAACCCGAACAGCGGATTGCCGCAGGTTGTCAAGAACAACATCTTCCTGTCGTGCATCTTGGGTGCCGCCATCGACGGTATCGGCATCGGCATCGTGTTCCTGAGCAACGGCTCAACCGGTGGTACAGATATCATTGCCTCCATTATCAATAAGTACAAGGACGTAACCCTCGGACAAATGATGATGCTCTGCGACTTGATCATCGTCACCTCATCCATCTTTACTCCTTCGGGCAATATCGACAAACTGCTCTACGGTTACTGCACGCTCATCATCACGAACCTTACGCTCGACTATGTGGTTGAAAGCGGCCGCCAGTCAGTACAGTTCTTTATTTTCTCGAAAAAGTTCGATGAAATTGCTGCCGCCATCAGCGCCACCCATCGTGGCGTAACGGTGTTGCACGGACAAGGCTGGTACACGCAGGAAGAGCGCAAAGTGCTCGTTGTGTTGGCCAAAAAGCGCGAAAGCACCAATATTTTCCGCATCATTCAGGGCATTGACCCCGCGGCCTTCGTTTCGCAGTCGAAGGTAATTGGTGTATTTGGCGAAGGTTTCGACCGCATCAAGGTAAAGGCCAAACAAAAAACCGATGCCAACGCGGCCAATAACGCCAATTTAGCCAAAGCAGGCAATGCTGCCAACGCGCTCAATGCGAACAGTGCAGCCAATGCTTCACCGGCACAAGCCGTCGCCACCGAAAGCCCCAAGGCCTGAACAGTTTGAAACGTAACGAAAAGGAGCGTTCCGACGCTATTCCCTAACATGATTATTCACCAAGCGGTTCCTCATTCTGTGATTATCCACCCCCGGCGGAACAGAATGGGGAGCCGCTTTTTTTATTGTCATTTTTTTTATTGCTATGAAACTGGTTTTTGCAACAAACAATGCCCATAAATTATCAGAAATACGCGCCATGCTGGGCAGCGAAATACAAGTAATGAGTTTAGCCGAAATCGACTGTCACGACAACATTCCCGAAACTGCCGACACGCTCGAAGGCAACGCGCTCATCAAGGCGCGCTGGGTCAAGGAACGCTACGGACTCGACTGTTTTGCCGACGACACCGGTCTGGAAGTAGCAGCACTCAACGGAGGTCCCGGCGTACACACCGCACGCTATGCCTACCCCGACCGTCACGACCCCGAAGCCAATACGCGCAAGTTGCTCAGCGAACTGCAAAATAAATCAGACCGCACTGCACAATTTCGCACCGTTATTGCGTTAATATTAAATGGAGAGGAACATCTGTTCGAAGGCATTGTACGTGGCGAAATAGCCCCCGAAGAACGCGGAACCGAAGGCTTCGGCTACGACCCCGTGTTCATGCCCGAGGACACGGGACTCACTTTTGCCCAACTCGGCGTAGATGTGAAAAACCGCATTTCACACCGTGCCCGTGCCGTGCAGAAGCTCGTTGAATTCCTCAAAAACGGCAACATCGCCCGCTAATTTCCGTCACAGGTTGCGCCTCTGCACCCCCGTTGCAGGGGCCAGCCGGATTTTCCCTTCAAGAATCTTTTTTTAAAAAAACACCGCACATGAAACGACGTTTTATCCTCTCACTGCTTTGGGTACTGACAGCTGTACTGGCTGTTCCGTCGGCATGGGCCGACACCTCCAACCCCTGGCGGCTGCATTTGGCCTACCACGAAGCAACACGCGTGGTCAGCACCGGGAACTCCATTTACGCGCTGTTCAACGGCAACCTGCTCAGCTACGACCCCGAGGACCAAAGCGTAACCACCATCGACAAGTTTACCGGACTCTCCGACAAGGGCATAGCCCGAATGCAATGGAGCGAAAAGCAGCAAGTGCTTGTGATTGTTTACGAAAACAACAACATCGACCTGCTCAGTGCCGACGGCACCGTGGTCAACCTGCCGCAGGTAAAAGATTTCACCGAAGAAGCCATTACCATCCGCAATCTGTGCGTATCCGGTGAATGGGCCACCATTTCCACCACGCGAGGCGTCATCGTCATCAACATTCCGCGCGCCGAAGTCAAGGCCTATTTCAAGTTCGGCCACTCAGTCAGCGATGCCTTTGTCATAAATAATACCGTGTACGCAGCCATTGACCGCGCCATTATCAAAGGCAAACTCACTGACAACCTTTACGACTTTTCGCAGTGGAAAACGGCCATTGACCACACCACCGCCCAACAGTTTCTGCCAACCGGCGAAGGGGCCTACCTCGTAGTACCCGTTGTTTCCGGACTGACCGACGACACCCAAGGCATCTGCTTCCTCACGCCCTCCTCCACCTCCGCCCCCGACCATTTGCAACGCATCACGCCCAACATTTTTACGTACGGCACCTATCAAAAAGGGCATGCCCAGTTCCTTGCCGGTCCGTTCATCATGACCATGAACCCCGAAAAGCCCTTGCAGGAAGGAACGATTTACCAAAGTGCCGTAACCTACCACGACATAGCCTATGGCGCCAACGGCACCTACTGGCTGATTGACAACCAAGGCAAGTTGCGCAACTGCAAATTCAGCGAGACCGACAAAAGCATTACCGACCAAGGCATAGAAATCGGCAATTTCGGTCCCTACCGCGATTTGTGCTATAAAATGCACTACGCCGGCAATCGCTTGCTCGTGGCGGGCGGACGCTTCAGCTACGATGGCAGCGGACACTATCCGCCCACGGCCATGGCCTACGAGGATGGCAAATGGACCAAATTTCAGGACGAAGGATTCACGCTGAACAACAATGCGATTTACCGCAACGTGATGGACATTATTCAGGACCCGGCCGATGCCTCGCACCACTTTGTGGCAAGCAGTGCCGGATTGTTGGAATTTCGCGACTTTCAGTTTGTGAAACACTACAACCACTCGAACTCAACGCTCGAAATTGCCCCCGGTGCGAAGGGCGACGTGAGCTATGTCATGACCGACGCATTGGCCTTCGATGCCGACGGAAACCTGTGGATGACAAACTACGAAGCCCGCAACGGACTGAAAGTCATGAAGCACGACGGCAACTGGACCACGGTGAAAACCAGCAAATATACCAACGACCCCACGCCCGAAAACTTGCTCATCGACTCAAGGGGCCTCATTTGGGTGGGCGCCAAGCGTACCGACTCTCGCTTTACTTCGGGCTTGCTCGGGCTCAACATTCACGGCACCCTCGACGAAGCTGACGACGATGACGAAGCCTTCCGCACCTCAATGAGCAACGAAGACGGAAAGACGTGCAAGATAGAATACATACACACGCTGTGCGAGGACCTGAACGGACAAATTTGGCTGGGTTGCGCAGCCGGCGTATTTGCCGTAACCGACCCCAATGCGTGGTTCGGCACGACGGCCACTATTTATCAGCCGAAAGTGCCGCGCAACGACGGTACGAACTACGCCGACTATCTGCTCACCGACATCGAAGTGCGTGCCATTGTCGTCGACGGTGGAAACCGCAAATGGATTGGCACCATGGGATCGGGCCTCTACCTCGTCAACCCCGAAGGCACTGAAGTGCTTGAACACTACACCACGGCCAATTCACCGCTGCTCTCCGACAACATTTACTCGTTGGCCTTTAACCCCACTTCGGGCGAATTGATGATTGGCACGAACAAGGGCCTTTGCTCGTATCAAACGGGCATTGTGCCGCCCGCTGAAACGCTCAACAAGCAAAACATCAAAATCTTCCCCAACCCCGTGCGTCCCGGATTCAGCGGAAAGGTGACCATTACCGGACTGACCGAAGGGGCTGAAGTGAAAATCGTCAGTGCCAACTCGCAACTCGTAGCTCGCGGCACCGCCATTGGTGGTTCATTCCATTGGGACGTGCGCAGCAGCGCATCGGGCAAACGTGTAGCACCGGGTGTCTACTATGTGTTCCTCTCCGACGCCGAAGGTTCCGAAAGCGTAGCCGGAAAAATGGTAGTCATTTAGCGCAAACACGGGCCATTCCGGGCTTTTCGAAGGGGTCCGGAAGCCCTCTTGCCCGTGCTAACCGAAATACGGCTCACCAGCAGCAAACCATGCAGCAACAGCCGTGTTCAAAGGGTTTTTATGCCCTAAATCGCCCTTTTTCGGGGCTGAAACGGAAAAAAAACAAATAAATATTTGCCGAACCGCGTATCAACCCCTATATTTGCCACATCATTTGTGCCAAATGCCCACATACAGGGGCTTTAGCTCTTCAGTTGTACACAAGGCGAGCATACCCAAGAGTAGCCCGGATGTGGCGGTTGGAAGTGGCTATCAAGCACGAATATTTTCAAAAAAAATTATACATACAATGAACAAGTCAGATTTAATCAACGCACTTACTGAAGCAGGCTTCAACAAGGCTGATTCTAAAAAGGCACTCGACACCGTGCTCAACGGCATTGCTGATGCCTTGAAGCAAAACGACAAGGTGGCTCTCATCGGCTTCGGTACGTTCTCTATCAACGAGCGTCCCGCCCGTGAAGGCATCAACCCCTCAACCAAGCAGAAAATCCAGATTCCTGCCAAGAAGGTCATCAAGTTCAAGGCTGGCAGCGAATTGGCTGACGCTATCAACTAAAAAACAATTTGGCTAACGCCATAAGCGGGACAGTTTCGTCAATCCTGACTGTTCCCAAATTTCATACAGTTCCACTGCACAACCCACGTGGGTTCAGTGGAGCTGTTTTTTGTTTGCCATACAAAAGCCGAAAAGTCCCAAACGTACATACTTTGCGTATAGAACAGCATCGGCATGCATGGGTTTCAGACAGGCCTTCCTGCCTTACTTTCTGTGGTATCAAAATGTCAAAGAACGCTGAATGAGAATCAATAAGGAATATTGTTTTTTCATCTGTTTCGGGCGCAAAGTTATGCTGAGGTGCAGCCTGACTTCGCCGAAGGCAATGTCAGTGCAAACCGAATGCAGAGCGACGAGAGCTGGCTCTCAAGAGCTACGCTGAGGTGCAGCCTGACTTCGCGACAATGCTGAGGTGCAGCCTGACTTCGCCGAAAGCAATGTCAGTGCAAACCGAATGCAGAACAATGAGAGTTAGTTTTCGAAAGTTATGCTGAGGTGCAGCCTGACTTCGTGAAGCAAAGATACAACACGAATATCCCGTTCTCCAAATTTTTTCGCTGCCTAATATCGCACCTCGAAAGTTTGCCACACCTTCGAATTGGCATTCAGTCCTTTACCTACGGGCATTCCTGCGCATTTTCCACACGCGAAAAAAAATGAAATCGGGATATAACTTTTTATCCCATGCCGATGCTCAAAACGTACGAAGCAGCCACGTTTTGCCTCCCCCCAATGCCACCCCCACACCTTTTTGCTACTGATCCATGCTTTTTCCTCCCTTAGTCACCAAGATATGCCACAGCGCAGCATAGCCCGGCAAACAAGGAAAGGGCTCGAAAGCCGTAAAACCAGCCTTCAAGCCCTTTTGTTTTGAGAGAGTGTAGAAGTTGAAATCAGATTATTTCAAGTTGGGGTTGATTTCGCTCCACTTAGAAATTTCGGGAACGATGTTCAACGTAACCAGCTCGTCGCGCATCTTGCACAAGTGAGCGTATGAAGCATCCAAAGCAGCCATTTCGTCAGCCGTACCCTCGGGCATGTTGTAGTGGCAACCGGTGGTATCGAGCGTAGTATCCATAGCCATCATGATGTTGTTGTACTTTTCGTTGTTAACGAACGTACCAGCGGGGAAGCGGAACTTCTCACCACCCATCACTGAGCGAATCATCTCAACTGAGAGGTAAGCGGGGCTCTGGAATGAAGAACGACGGCGGAGTTCGATAATCTTAGCACCACCCTGGATAACGTCGTGACGCATCTGTGCCCATTCTTCGTCGGTGAATTCGGGCGTACCAATCAAGTCGCTGAGCTTGCGGCCATCGATGGTAACCTTACTGCCGAACACAGCCATCTGTTCGCCGTGACCACCATAAGTAGCGCAGCCCTTCACTTCGCTCTGCATAACGCCAAACTTCTTGGCCAAAGCGCTCTGCAAACGCGTAGAGTCGAGAGCAGCGAGCGTAGTAACCTGCGAAGGCTTCAAACCGCTGTAAAGCAAAGTTACGAGACCGGTAAGGTCAGCGGGGTTGAAGATGATAACCACGTGCTTCACATCGGGGCAGTAAGTTTTGATGTCCTTACCCAGCTGTTCAGCGATTTCGCAGTTACCCTTGAGCAAATCTTCGCGAGTCATACCCTCCTTACGGGGAGCACCACCTGAAGAAATGATGTATTTAGCGTCCTTGAAGGCTTCAGCAACATCGGTCGTAGCCACGATGTTTACATCACCAAAACCACTCTGGCGCATTTCTTCAGCCACACCTTCAGCTGAGAATACATCGTAAAGGCAAATGTTGTTAGTCAGACCCATCATCAAAGCGGTCTGTACCATGTTGGAACCGATCATACCGGCAGCACCAACAATTACGAGCTTGTCGTTAGTTAAAAATGCCATAATTGAAAATTTAAAAAAACGTATTTTAGGGTTATTTTTTATCAGGTTCAACCTTCCGTTTTGCCTCGTGTCGTGCCTTTCGGAAAAGGCGTACGCGGCATAACTGGTTTGCGCAAGCAAATTTACAAAATCCTTTGGCTTTTTATGCCTTGCCGAGGCATTAAATTTCGTTAGCTTGTGCCAAGGATAGTAACTTCAGAACAGTTTCAATTCGGGTCGCCCTTGTTTTTCAGTTTCTTACGCACGGTAGCAGCGCAGATGAAATTTTGATGACACCGCTTCAAACTCCCCCGACAAGGCCGCGTCGCAGCCTATTCAGCCTTCACCTCAAGCTCGAAAGTCGAACAAGGCATACCGGCGCGGTTCACCAGCGCAGCACGCGTAAAAGGCTTCCACGCAAAGCGCACCTTCGTGGGGTGCGACATACGCGATGCAAACACCTGCACCGTGTTTCCCTGAACCAGCACCTTCGAAGCAGACACATACAAACCTGTTTTGCCACCCAGTTCAAAGTGTTTCAGCACATCTCCGCGTAACCAGCGAAGTCCCTCGGCCGTGTCAAAGTACACCGTTACCATGCCGGGCTTCGAGCTGACTGCCTTCAGCGGGCGCGGTCCGTTGGGCACCACCTGGCTGTAGCCGTAGGCATGGTGCAATGCCGAAGCTGCCAAACGCTGTGCCACGATGCGCTTGTTGCGCGGATGCACATCGAGCGAATCGCCCACATCGCTCGACACCGTCATGTAAGTGTGCGGCAGGCTGTCGGCCAGTATGCGCTGACTATTGCGGAAAGCGGGCCAGGTGGGACGGGTCGAAATGCTCGAAAGCTGCACGAAGTAAAAAGGCAAATCGTTCCGGTTCCACTCCTTACGCCACGATTCCTGCAAGGTGCGGAACAAACGTTCGTGCATGCTCACCAATTCGGCATTCGATTCGCCCTGATACCACAGCACACCCTTCACGGGGTAACCTTCGAGCGGACGGATGGCTGCGCGAAACAGGTAGCCGGGGGCATAGGGATGGGCATGTTCGGCAGGATTGGTATTTTTCAAGTTGAATTTGGCGCGGTTGCGTGCCCAACCCATGATGTTGGGGTTGTCGAGCCAGCAGCCCTGCAAAATTTCGGGCACGCGAGCAGCCAGTGTCGTACTGTCTATCCAGCCCTCAGTGGTCGATCCGCCCACAGCGTTCGACACAATGCCCACATGGCATTTCAGGCTGTCGGCCAAAACGCGGGCAAAATGGAAACCGATGGCCGAAAAATTGCGTGCATGGGCAGCCGAGCAGCGCACCCAGCGTGCTGGCTTGATAAAGCCGCCGCGGTCGGCAGTGGCTATTTGTTCTTCGGTCCACACCTGCGCATACAGCGGACAGGTACTTTCCATATTATATAGGTGTACGCGCTGCAACGTGTCGGCCATGGCCAAATCGCGCTTGGCTGTGCTTATTTCGCGCAGACGCATTTCCATGTTCGATTGTCCGGAGCAAATCCACACTTCGCCCACATACACCGAGTCGAATTTCAGTTCCTCCTTTCCCGAGCGCACGCTCAGCGTATAAGGACCTCCGGCCTGCATAGCCGGCAGCATGGCCTGAAAGCGACCGTCGGTTCCGGCATTCACACGCACAGTGCCGGGGAGTTTTTCACGCGCAGTTTGCGCATCACCTGCAAGGGGGCTAAGCGTCACTTCGACTGCTGCACCGGCTGCGGCCTTACCTTTCACGGCGAAGGGCATTTCGCGCTGCATCACCATCTGGTTGCCAAATGTGGCGGGCAGCCGTAACTGTTGGCTCCATGCGTTGCCTGCAAGCAATGCGCAGAGCGCTGAAAGAAAAAATAAACGTTTCATGCGGCAAACTTACGGATAATTAGCGGAACTTCCAACGCTGTGCGACAGAAACGGGCAAAATGAAACGCGTTTTTTACGCTTCGCACCAACTCCGCAACCGCATCCTCCTGCGGCAAACCGTTGCTGCACCGCACGCCACCCCCGGTTTCCACCTCATAAATGGCACACAACGCCACAGAACATGCTGAAACTGATGCCTTTTAACTTCGGATGAAAAGCATCAAGCACAAATTGACAATAAAAAAGCATTGTTTCAAAAAAAATGGAGTATATTTGCACGTTCAAAGGCGGAATTAGGCTTTTTTTCATGCCTTGTTGCCGCAAAGAAACAGAAAAACAATATCAAAACAAACAATAATCACAAAATCACACAATGCAAAACAAAGGATTTGTTAAAGTACTTGCAGTGCTGCTGACTTTGATTTGCCTCTTCTATTTGTCCTTCTCGTTCGTTACGAACAAGTACGTGAGCAAGGCCGAACAGCTGACGGCACAAGGCAAAGACGGTGCGGCTTACCTTGACTCCATGCGCAATGAAAAGGTTTACCTGAACTGGAAAACGCTCAAGGAGTGTGAGGAACTGCAAATCGGCCTGGGTCTTGACCTGAAGGGCGGTATGAACGTAGTGCTTGAGGTGAGCGTGCCCGACGTGGTGAAGAACCTGGCTGGCGAAAGCGCTAACGACCCCAAGTTTAAGAAAGCGTACGACACGGCTCGTAAAGAAGCCAAAGAAGGCAATGTCGACTTTGTCGAGGCTTTCGTCAACGCTTACAGTGCCCAGAACGGCAAGAACAAAATGGGTGGCATCTTCGCCTCGAAACTCAAGGAAATGAACATCACTTACTCGTCGACCGATGCCGATGTGAAAAAGGTGCTCGACGAAGAAGTAAAAGCTGCCGTTCAGAACTCTGAAAAGGTGGTACGTTCACGTATCGACCGCTTCGGTGTGGCTCAGCCCAACATTCAAATCCTCACGGGTAAAGGCCAGATTGGTCAAATCATGGTCGAAATGCCGGGTATCAAGGAACCCGAACGTGTGCGTAAGCTCCTTCAGGGTTCAGCCAACCTCGAATTCTGGGAAACTTACAAACTGTCTGAAATTTATACCGCTTTGCAGTCGCTCGACAGCCGTTTGGCTAAGGGCGAAGGCGCTGTAGCTTCTGATTCTGCCGCTGTGGCCGACACCACCAAGGCTGTGGCTGCTGCCGACAGTACCAAGGCTGCCGAAAAAGCTGCTGCCGACAAGGCTGCACAGCAGCATCCTCTCTTTGCCAAACTGGCTCAGATTCAGGGCATGTCGAGCGATGGTTGCGTAGTAGGTTATGCACTTGCTGCCGACACCGCTGCCATCAATGCCATGATCAACAGCGACGCGGCTAAAGCCACCCTGCCCAACGATTTGCAGTTGGCTTGGGGCGTGAAAGCTGCTGCCGGCATGAAGGGCAACGTATTCGAACTCTATGCACTCCGCAAAGTATCTGGTCAGCCGGCTCTGCAGGGCGACGTCATTGCCACGGCTTCTGACGAATTCGACCAGCAGCACAACCCCATCGTTTCGATGACCATGACCACCAACGGCGGTCGTGAATGGGCTGCCATCACGCGCAAAAACCTGAAACGTTGCGTAGCCATCGTACTCGACGGCTATGTATACAGCGCGCCGGTTATCCAGAGCGAAATCAATGGTGGTGTTTCACAGATTTCTGGTCACTTCACCACCGACGACACCCGCGACTTGGCCAACGTGCTCAAGAGCGGTAAGATGCCTGCTCCCACGAACATCGTGCAGGAAGAAACCGTCGGCCCGAGCCTCGGTGTTGCTTCAATCGAAGCTGGTTTCACGGCTTGCGTTGTTGCCTTCGTACTCCTCATGGTTTTCATGTGCGTGTTCTACGGCGTCATCCCCGGTATGGTGGCCAACGTAGCCCTCTTGCTCAACTTCTTCTTCATGTTTGGTGTGCTGGTTTCATTCCAGGCTGCCCTGACCATGAGCGGTATTGCCGGTATGGTGCTCTCGCTCGGTATGGCTGTCGACGCCAACGTGCTTATCTACGAACGTACGAAGGAGGAACTTCGCGCCGGTAAGAACCTCAAGGCTGCCCTTGCCGATGGTTACGGCAATGCCTTCTCGGCCATCTTCGACTCGAACCTCACTTCTATCATCACCGCCATCATCCTCTACAACTTCGGTACCGGACCGATTCGCGGTTTTGCCATGACGCTCGGTATCGGTATCTGTGCTTCGTTCTTTACCGCAGTATGGATTACCCGTATGGTTTACGAACACTTCCTCAACAAGGACAAGTGGCTCAACCTTACTTTCGTTACCGGCATCAGCCGCAACTTCCTGGCCAACACGAAGGTCAACTTCATGGGCAAGGCCAAGGCTTCTGTAACCATCTTCTTGATTGGTGCTGTGGTTTCAATCGGTTTCCTCTCTACCCGCGGACTTTCTAAGGGTATCGACTTTACCGGTGGTCGCAACTACGTCATCGAGTTCGAACAGAAGGGTGTAACGCCCGAACAGGTTCGCAAAGCGGTAGCTGCCAAGGTCAATGCCAAGGATCCCAACGCCACGGTATCGGCCATCGCCATTACCACCACGAGCAACGAGGCTGTTCGTCTGACCACGAACTACCGTATCAACGAAGATGCAGAAAACATCGACCAGGAGGTTGAACGCTTTATCTTCGATGCCCTGCACGAAGCCAAGCTCATCAAGGCCGACTACGCAACGTTTATCGACCGCGACAACCACGCCGGTGGTTCAATCATCTCGGCTCAGAAGGTAGGTCCTTCGGTAGCATCTGAAATGGCCAAGAGCGCCATCATTTCGGTATTGCTTTCGCTGGCTGCCATCTTCATCTACATCCTCGTGCGTTTCCGCAACGTAGCCTTCTCAGTTGGTTCTACGCTTGCATTGGTATTCGATACGCTGTTCATCCTCGGTATGTACTCTATCTGCTGGGGTTGGGTTCCCTTCTCGCTCGAAGTAGACCAAACCTTCATCGGTGCAGTGCTGACGGCTATCGGTTACTCTATCAACGATAAGGTGGTTGTGTTCGACCGTATGCGCGAGAACCTCCAGCTCTATCCCAACCGCGACTACTTCCGTTTGTTCAACGAATCATTGAACAGCACCCTTACCCGTACGGTGATGACCTCAGCCACCACGCTTTTGGTTCTTCTCTGTATCTTCTTCCTCGGTGGCGACAGCATCCGTTCGTTTGCCTTCGCCATGATTCTGGGTGTCGTCTTCGGTACGCTTTCATCAATCTTCTTGGCTGCTCCCATCGCATTCCGCACCTTGGGTCGCACCTCGAAGCGTAAACTCACCGAAACCGAAGCTGAAGTGGTTAATGCCTAATTTCAGGCGCCTATCAGAGTTCACGAAGAATGGCCCTACGGCTTGTTACACGCCGCTGTAAGCTGCGCAATGAGCCCTTAGCCCTTTTACCTTGTGTACTTCGTAACTCTACCCTACGAGCTTTATACATCGTTATATTACAAATTCCCACTCACGATTATTTTCGTGAAGTGGGAATTTTTTTTTGAACATACAATGTGATGCCCGATATTCCGCCAGTGGGCTATTCAAACGCGCGCGAGCATGCGTCGGTTTTAACAATAGTCCTAATAAAGTAAAATCGAATAATGAGTTGCAGCGCGTTTTGTGAGCACGAAACCTGTAAACGGTAAACCGATGCTGTGGTTCTTATGAAAACGCTGATTATCAGCAGTTCCGAGATGCGTAAAACAAGCTTGGAACTAATTTCAACAAGCTCGGAACTAATTCAGACAAGCGCGGAACTAATTTCCACGAGCGCGGAACTAATTCGGACAAGCGCGGAGTAAATGAAAGGAATAGCCCGTTGCGTAACTCTAACAACGACAAAGGCCTAAAAAAAAGAGAATAGCATTAAATGTAAATTCACACACGCAAGACCTCACGGTTTAACATTCGCAGCACAGGCCAATAGGCAGCTGCATGAAGAAATCATGTGAATGGGCGAACCATGGACAGGCGGTTATTCACACGGCCCAAAAACCGGAATATGCCGTCCGTCGGCACCCATTTACTACCCCGTATTTGCTCAATTCAAAACCATTTTTCCTGACAAGAAACCAAGTAAACGGGGCTTCATGAGGTGAAGAAGGCAGGAAAAAAAGCGGGGAAAAGGCGGAAACAGGCAATTATTAGTGGCAAAAAATGTGATTTTACGCAGAAATAAGCCTAAATTTGAAACCATTGATAATGAGCAGTTTTACCTTTTTAAAATCGGTAATCTACCATTTTTGTGGTAAATTTAAAGGGCTAAAATAAGAAAACCCGATTGAGCAAAATATTTTTCTTAACTTTGCACCGGATTTTGTCAGATTGGGCATTAACGGTCCATCGCCGCCGAATCCAAAAAATACGTTCTACAGACAACTCGAATTATGCAACCTGAAGCAAAAAAATTCAGGCAGGCACTATACTAAATTACAAATGAAAAAAATACTCCTGCTTCTTCAAGTTCTGCTCGTGATGAGCTCTTTCAGCTCATGTATTCAAGACGAACCGCTCAATGCGGAATGCGACATCATTGCTGTCGATTCTCTTTGGCTTGAACAACAAATGGATATTATCGTTGGCAAACCCATCGTAACGAACGACCTCGTTTCGTTCAATATTAAAAGAGATGCAGACCGGACGCATTTAAATCCGCGTTTTGTGCTGACCGATGGGGCACGCATCACCATGACGCTCGATGGTCAAGAATTGGAGGCTAACGGCGTGATGCGCGACTTTACTTCGCCTCAAACTTACACCGTTCATTCCGAAGACGGAAAATGGCATAAGGACTATAAAGTTTCTTTCAACTATCCTACCACACCTACCACAACTCAACTGCTCGGTTTCGAACACTTTGAATTGGATGCCACCGGCCGCTACCACCAATGGTACGAAATCGACCCGACCGACGCAACGAACCCGCGCCGTTCATACTGGGCTTCGGGCAACAGTGCCTACGCCATTACAGGTATGGGTAAGAAATACGACGATTATCCCACCGTGTCTGACCCTATGGGCGTGAAGGGTAATTGTGTAAAACTGACTACCTGCCGCACAGGTTCGTTTGGCGACTTGGTGAAAATGCCCATCGCTGCCGGCAACCTTTTTATCGGTACGTTCGACACGAAAATTGCCATGAGCCAACCGCTCAAGGCCACGGGCTTCGGTCTGCAACTTGTAGGCGGTAAGCCGCTGAAACTGACGGGATACTACAAGTACAAAGCGGGCGAGGTGTTTACCGACAAGAACAAGCAAGTATGCCCCGAACGTCATGACACTGCCGACATATATGCAGTCGTCTACGAAGTCGATCCCTCGAATTTCGTTCCGCTCAATGGCGACAATGTGCTCAGTTCTGACCGCATCGTGATGGTGGCACGCATTGACAACCCGGGTGAACCTGCAGAATGGACGCACTTCGAAGAACCATTCCGTTTGATGCCTGGCAAGCAGTTTGACAAACAGCGCATGAGCAACGACGGATATGCTATTACTGTGGTTTGTACATCAAGCCGTCAGGGTGCTTACTTCGAAGGTGCAGTCGGATCGACACTCTATGTTGATGAATTGCGCATACTTTGGGAAATCGAAACAGACGGCAAGTAAGCCAAGTTCTGTAAGCCCGGCACCGCTGGTTTAGTCCACTCCACTCTTTTTCCTTTTCATCTTCAGACATCACATCGTGAAACAGATATTTTTACTCCTCGCATTCCTCGGAGCTGGTTTTTCGCTCCAGGCTCAAACTCAAACGGCGGCACAGACGGGTGCAGACATCGCTACCCTGACAGCCGACGAAAACAAAGGCCCTAACGAGGCCAAGGATACCGACATCAACTTGCTGAAAGCTGCCTTGAAGGGTTGGCACGTGCGTGTGGGTGCCGGTGTCAGCATCGGTGGTTCGGCGCCACTGCCCATTCCGGCCGAAATCCGCAAAATCGACTCCTACAACCCGACGCTTTGCATTCAGCTTGAAGGCGATGCACACAAAAAGTTTGGCAAACACTGGGGCATGATGGTGGGCGTGCGCTTCGAAAACAAGGGCATGGAAACCGATGCTACGGTGAAAAACTACCACATGGAGGCTGTCAACGTGGACGGCTCGGGCAAAATCATCGGTGCCTTTACGGGCAAGGTAAACACGGAGGTCGACTTGAACTACCTGACTTTCCCTATTCTTGCCACTTACAGCTTCAACGACCGTTGGCAAATTGCTGCCGGACCCTACCTTTCGTGGATGATGAAGGGCGAATTTACGGGAAAGGCTTCCGATGGTTACATCCGCGACCAGAACCCTACGGGCACGAAGACCGAAGTAACGATGGCTACCTACGACTTTTCGCACAACTTGCGCCGCTTTCAGTGGGGCTTGCAGGTGGGCGGTGAGTTCAAGGCCTACAAGCACCTCAGCGTCACGGCCAATGTGCAATGGGGCTTGAACGGCATTTTCCCCTCGGATTTCCAGAGCGTTACCTTCGACCTCTTCCCCATTTACGGTACCATCGGCTTCAACTACCTGTTCTAAATGAACGCCTTACTTTCGTTACGCAAACACAAATAAACTATTCAGTACATAACAAACACTATTTGATATGAAGAAATTTTTACTCACGCTTTCGCTTTGCTTCGCGGCCTTCACAGCTATGGCTCAGAAGCAGTACACTGAAAAGATTGTCGTTACGCTCAACGAGGTTTCGTTTCCCGAAGCCACTTCAACTTTGTCAGTAACGACGAACGACAACGGCACGTGCGACTTTGTGCTGCCTAACTTCCTCCTGCCTTCGCCCGAACCCGGAGCCGACCCTATGTATGTAGGTACCATCGACCTCAAGGGTGTAAAGATGGTGAAGGGTGAAAAGGCTGACAAAATCAGCACCGACACGAACATTGAAATTCTGCCGGGCAACATGGAAGGTGTTATGACCGAACAATGGATTGGTCCGATGCTTGGCCCTGTGCCCATCAAACTCGACGGTGAACTCACGGACACCGATATGTCGGCCACCATCCACATTGCCATGCCGGGCATGAACATCGTGGTGGTGATTGGCGAACCCATTCAGAGCGGCATTGGCCAGGTAGCTGTGCAGCAGTCGGCCAACAAGGCGGTTTATTCACTCAGCGGTGTGCGCGTAGCCAACGCCTGGAGCAACGCGCTGCCCAAAGGCATCTACATCGTGGGCGGTAAAAAGGTGGTAAAATAAGTTTTTGCTACCCTTAAACTTACATTCTTAAGAGTTAACATCAAGTAAAGGCTGTCGCAAGCATGCTTTTCTGCTTGAGAAAGCCCTCTTTGTATATATACATTTACAAAAACATTATGAATAAATGGACGCTTCTTGCGCTCGTAGCTACTTCGTTTACGGCGCAGGCTCAGCAACTGCCCAATGCAAGTTTCGACACTCCTTGGGAAGAATGTTTCCCTTACATTGGTAAAGATGGTAAACACGCTAAGTCAATCGGTACGCAACCTAAAGGATGGACCATTGCCAATGTATACGGCATGAACACACTGGGTGCCACGGTAGTTGCCAAAGACACCTTAGGCCTTGGCACTGACACGAAGGCTGTTAAATTAGCCAACACTCCCAACTCGCTGTTGAGTTCTCAAATTGTGCCGGGTTATATGGGACTTGGCACCACTTGGAACACCTCAGTCATGGGACAACAGAACGATGGTGGTTCGTTTGGTGGTATTGAATTTACCAACCGCCCCGATGCTGTTGAATTCTATTACCAGCGCATTTGCCCTGAAGCATCGGCCGACATTCCTGCAACGTTTGTGGCTTACCTTTGGAAAGGACAATGGCAGCAGGCTGAAGTGCCTATTGACATTGCCGCTTTCGGTAGCCCCAAGAAGGAAACCATGATTGACCGCGACCGCAACATCTTGGGTATGCCCACCGACAAAGGCGGTGCTGTTACCAAGAGCGATGATGCACTGTTGATTGCATCAAGCATTCATCATATCAAGGATATCAACAAGGAACTCACCAAATTGGTTGTGCCCATTGAATATCATGATTCTACGGCTATTCCTACCAAAATGAACCTTGTGTTTGCGGCCAATGACTACTTTGATGCTACTACGGTTAAAGCCGGTAACTCATTGGTTGTCGACAGCGTGAAATTGGTTTACTACCACGCACTCGAAAGCCTCACCTACGGCGACAAGGTATATACGCCCAATGCCGAAGGTGTAATCGACCTCAGCGAAGTGGCTTTCGATGCCAACACACCCATGCAGTTCCATGTAAAGGGTGTAGGTGCTACGGTTGAGAAAGGCACACTGAACGCCGACACGCAAGAAATGACGCTTGAGGTTCGCGGTAACGACTTCGCTGCCAACCCCGAAAGCAAAACCACTTATACACTCCGCTTCAAGGCCGAAGCTCCCGCTCCTGCACTCGAACTCACGTCGCTCACCATCAGCGGCATGCCTTTCGAAGCACTCGAAGCTGGCAAAACGGCCTACACCCTGCCCTACGTTTACAACCCCGGCATCGTGTTCAAGGGTACGACCAACGAGGGTTACACGGTGAGCGAAAGCGTGTTCGACAACAAGGCTAAGACGCACACGGTTAACGTGGTAGACCCGGCGAAGAATGACACAACCAGCTACGTGTTCAGCTTCACCGACGCTGTGGAAGATGCTGCTGCCGGCAACTACGAGGGTTCACTCAGCGTAGTGCTCACGGCTCAGGACAATAACAGCGTACCTACGGCGCTCAGCAATGCAAATATCCGCATCACCAAGAATGCAAACGGTACAATCAACCTGGCCATCGACGACTTCGCGTTCGGCGGTATGGTTGTGGGCGACATCTTTGTATCGAACGTGCCCATGAAGGACGGCAAAATCGAAAAGACGCGCCGCACCATCCTCATGACCGACTTTGACGAAGCTGGCAACAAGCTCGACTACAGCATGGGCTGGATGATGGGTGCACTCCCCGTTGAGGTTAGCGCCGATTTGAACACCACCGACAAGCGCACTTCGGCTTCGATCGACATCATCACGGCCGAGAACCCCATGTTGGCCATGATGTTCAAGGGCATCCACGTGGACTTCGTTCCCTTCACCGTAAGTGGTGAAATGAAAGAAAATGGTTTCGGTGGTCGTCAGTACTACGAAAACCTCAAGGTTAAGGGTGCTGTAACGAAAGAAAACTGCAAGTTCCTGCAAATCAACAACCACTATGTGGATGCTGCCAGCAACAACGAGGAACACAACCTGCCGATGAGCTTCCTCGACCTGAGCGAAGCTACGGTGGCTGCCGATGTCACGATGAGCGACATCATGGCGGGTGCTCCGAAGGCTAACAACACGCTGGTTTACTTGCCCGAAGGTAACACCATCGAGGCTGCCAATGCCATTGTTGGTACCAACGCCAAGGAATTGGCACTCAACGATACGCTGACTTTCGTTTCGCCCAAGGCATTTACGGCCGAAGCTGTGAACTACAGCCGCGAATTCGAGGCCGACAGCTACACTACGCTCTTCTTGCCCTTTGGCACTGAGAAGTTCGACGGCGAGGCATACAAGTTTGTCAAGGCCGACAGCGAAAAGCTTTACTTCGAAACGGCTAAGCAGCTCGAAGCACTCACTCCCTACCTGGTGAAGCCGCTCAGCGCGAAACCTTTTGCCAACGCTGCTGCCGAGGTGGCTGTGGCTGCCAACGACACGGTGGTTAAGGTTACGAACAACGGCATGACGTTTGCCGGTGTGCTCACCGCAGCTGATTCGCTCAATGCCGAAGGCGAAAAGGTGTTTGCCCTGAATGCTGACAATGCCTTTGCACCTGTCAACGACAAGGCTTGTGCTGCATTCCGTGCCATCATGTTTGGTAACAGCAAGGCCGAGGTGCTTACGCTGGTTATCGACAACAAGGTAACGGGTATTGTCGACGCGTCGCTCGATTTCAACAAGTTGGTCGACGTTTACAACATCAAGGGTAAGTTGATTCGCAGCCGCGTTGCCGCTGCATCTGCGCTCAACGGCCTCGGTTCGGGAATTTACATCATCAACGGTAAGAAGGTGATTAAGTAATTTCTGCGTACGCTATTCAACAATCTATTTGTAATCACTCAAATTTTAATTTAGCGGCTCTTTTCACCCGCCGTCCATCAGAACCCGCATTGCTGCGCTTACTGCCAACGGTTGGTGAAAAGAGCCGCTGTTTATATTTCTTCTGAATTAAATATGAAACAAAAAGTTCTTCTCCTCGCGGCGCTGGCCGGGGGGGGGGTATTCTGGGCGCACAGGCGCAACAACTGCCGAATGGTGGGTTTGAAAATTGGGATGACTGCGTGGTATATCGTGGAAAAAACGTTGCTACGAAGGTCGTTGGTACAGACCCTGTAAATTGGAATGGCTCTAATATCAGCCAGAAAGGTGCAATATTGGGGTTCTCAGACAAAGATGATCCCAACTTAGTTACTAAGGCAGCAGGTAATAGTAGTACAGCAGCCGTTTATTTGCATAATTGTTACGAAGGATTGGGAAGAATAGGTTCAGTAGCCCCTGCCTATGTTACTTTGGGTACTCCCTGGGCTTATGCAGAAGTTAAAAATAATATTACAATAGTTTCTTCAGACGGTGGCTCATTCGGAGGTATGAATTTTAACTTCCGTCCCGATGCCATTAAGTTTGACTATAAGCGTGCTCACTTTGAGAATCCCAATGATAAGAAAGCTAACC
The DNA here is from genome assembly GCA_000437675.1 of Prevotella sp. CAG:891. Classification (GTDB taxonomy): domain Bacteria; phylum Bacteroidota; class Bacteroidia; order Bacteroidales; family Bacteroidaceae; genus Alloprevotella. The sequence goes on along the minus strand of FR901770.1, from coordinate 13,728 downwards.
GCAATGATAATGAAGCAGCTTCTGTAGTTGCTTACTTGTGGAAAGGTTCATATACCAACGAGCAAAAAGTCGGCTATAACGGTAAAGCAGAAACGATGACCGACCGTGACCGTTTTATTTTGGGAACCATGCAAAGTACTGCATCGCCTGATGCTAAACTCATTGCTGAAATCAATGCAAAGATTGAAGGCAATGCTGCGGATTGGACCAGCAAGACGATTGAATTTACCTACAAGGATAACACTACTGCTCCCGAAAAACTGAATGTAATCTTCTGCGCCGGTGACTACTTTGGTGACCAAAAACAACTGGGTGTAGGTAACTCTTTGACGATTGACAACGTTGAGTTTGTTTACTACCACGAACTCACAAATCTCACCTACGGTGGTAAGGTATATACGCCCAATGCCGATGGCCTCGTTGAAATCAGCGACGCTGCTTATGATGCCAACACTTCTTTAGAGTTTGCTGTAAAAGGTGTAGGTGCTACTGTAGAAAAGGGTGCTTACAATCCGGCAACCCATGAAATGACGCTTGAAGTTCGTGGTAACGACTTTGCGTTCAACTCCGCAAGCAAAACGGTTTATACACTCCGCTTTAAATCAGATGCACAAGTTGCCGCACCCGAACTTGCTTCGTTGAGCATCAGCGGTGTTTCTTTCACTGAACTGAAAGCAGGACAAACCGAATACACCCTGCCCTTTGCTTACAACCCGGGACTCGTGTTCCAAGGTACGGCTAACGGAACTGCTACTGTTTCGGAAAGCGTTTATGACAATGCGGCCAAAACGCATACCGTCAATGTTGTAGATGCTACCAGCAATAAAACCACCAAGTATGTGTTCAGCTTTACCGAAGCCGTAGCCGATGCTGCCTCAGGCATTTACGATGGTGCATTGAGCGTAGTACTTACCAATTCGGCAAATGTGAGCGTGCCCACTGCTCTGAACAATGCAAGCATCAACGTTACTAAGAATGCCAATGGTACTATCAACCTGGCTATCAATAACTTCTCGTTTGGTGGTATTCCTGTAGGCGATATTTTCGTGTCGAATGTTCCTATGAACGCTGACAAGATCGAAAAAACGCGTCGCACAATCCTTATGACGGCCTTTAATGAAGATGGTACACCCAACACTGACTGCCTGGGCTGGATGATGGGCGCACTTCCCGTTGAGGTAAGTGCCGAGTTGAATACTACCGCAAAGAATACGTTGGCTTCAATCGACATCATCACGGCCGATAACCCGATGCTCTCTCAAATGTTCAAGGGCATCCACGTTGACTTCGTTCCATTCACTGTAAAAGGTAATCTGTTAGATGACAGTTTTAGTAGTCGTCAGTATTACGAAAACCTCACCGTATCAGGTCACGTTACGAAAGCAGCCAGCAAGTTCTTGCAAATCAACAACCATTTCTTTGACCCGAACAACAACAATCAGGAATGCAACCTTCCCATGTCCTTCCTCGATTTGAGCAAAGCTATTGTTGATGCCAATGTCACAATGGACGATATCATGGCTGGTGCTCCGAAGGCAAACAACACGCTGGTTTACCTGCCTGCAGGCAGTACCATCCAGGCAGCGAATGCTATTGTTGACTCAAAAGCTACTAATTTCGTAGTGAACGATCAAGTTGCCTTCCACGCTCCCAAAGCCTTCACCGCTACGCAGGTAAGCTATGACCGTGCGTTTAAGTTCGGTAACGGCTATGTTTCGAGCTTTGTACTTCCCTTTGCCATGAATACGACCTATGTTGACGGCAAGGTTTACAAGTTCAATGCGGTAAATGGCGACAACGTGAACTTTACCGAAGTAACGGGTCAGTTGAAAGCCAATGTGCCCTATCTTATTGTGGCCAACAGCGCGAAGCCGTTTAGCACGGCTTTAGCAAAAGAAGTAGAAATCGAAGCTACGCCCGAAACGATGGAAGTGAAGGCAGACAATGCGCCGAGCTTTGCACACATCGGTTCGTACAACACGACGAAGGTAACTTCGGAAAACGGCACTACCTACTACGGCTATACGGGCGGTAAGTTCGTCAAGGCCAATTACGGTACGCTCAACCCCTTCCGCACGCTGATTAAGGCCACCGGCACCACTGCCACACAGTTCAGCTTGAAGCTCGACGGCGAAGTGACGGGCATCATCGGTGTGAACACCGAACTCGGCAAGGTGGACGTTTACAACCTTGAAGGTAAATTGGTTCGCAGCCAGGTGGAAGCAGCTACGGCACTGCAAGGCTTGGAGAAGGGCGTTTACGTAATCAATGGTAAAAAAGTAATGAAGTAAGCAAGGTTTTGAAGTGGGCGTTGTTATATAAGGGTGGTGCACGGCGGCTATGCTGACAAAGCCCGCCGCTTGCACAGCCTCAACGCCTGCTTTATGCCGACACGATTCACACATACAATATTTTAATCATTCGACACATCATGAATAAAAAAACATATCAAGCTCCTGCGGCGCAAATCATCGAACTCGAAGCGCAATTACCTTTGGCTAACAGTGGTGGAAACAATAGTATCAATGGAAATATGAACGATGTAGGTCAAGACGACGTAACCTTCGAAAGCATCGATAAAGGCTGGAGCAACGACAGCTGGAGCAGCGACGAGGAGTAATAGACTCACACAATCTGCACAAAATGTAATCACTCAATCAATACCTTACTCTAAAGCCCCCAACGGTCATTACCGACCGTTTGGGGGCTTTTTCGGTGACTATGGGGCTGCATGAGGTGCAGTGGCTTCATTTTTTGAAAAGCAATGGGTGTTTCTCGTCAAATTATCGTAATTTTGCCGTATTGGAATCGAACCGATTCACCCAATTTTTTGACTAACAAGTTGCATTATGACTAAACGCTTACTTATTTGCTGCTTCATGCTTTGCCTCACAGCCCTTGGTGCACAGGCACAATCGGCTGTGAAATATGGATACCTTAACTACGATTCGCTGCTCTACGCCATGCCCGAATATGCGACTGCCCAGCGCGACCTGGCGGAACTGCGCAAAAAGTATGAACAGGAGGCGATGTACAACGAAAAAGAATTTAAACGCCTGTTTGCCGACTTTCTGCAGGGACAGAAGGACTTTCCTCAAAACATTTTGCTGAAACGTCAGCGCGACTTGCAGGATGCCATGGAAAGGGGACTTGCCTTTCGCCGCTCGGCCGATTCGCTGCTGGCTTGCGCCGAACGCGATTTGCTGCGGCCGGTTCACACGATTCTGAACGCGGCTATCCGTGCGGTGGGACTGGAACATGGCTACGAATACATACTGAACACGGCACAGCGGGCCTATCCTTTCATTCACCCCGAAGTGGCGGAGGATGCTACGCCGTTTGTGCGGGCTAAACTGAGGGGGGTGGTGCAACCGGTGCCGGCAACGGGAGTGACAAAACGCTCGACTGCGGCGCCTGCCAGCACGACTAAGGCGACAAAGGAGGCTAAATCTGAAACTAAGCCTGCAAAATCTGATTCGCCGCAAACTGCGACGGAACCGGTGATTGAGGCTGACCCGGTGATCGTTGTTGAACCCTAAACTTGCGTTATCATGGAAAAATGTCCTATCGGGGTGTTCGACTCCGGCTACGGCGGACTCACCATTCTGCGCCAAATGCGCCAAATGCTTCCGCAATACGATTACTTGTATTTGGGCGACAATGCTCGCGCGCCGTATGGTTCGCATTCGTTCGAGGTGATTTACCGCTACACGCTTCAGGCGGTGGAGGAGCTGTTTGCACAGGGTTGCCGCTTGGTGATATTGGCGTGTAACACGGCTTCGGCCAAGGCTTTGCGTACCATTCAGCAAAACGATTTGGCGCGCATCGATGCTACGCGCCGTGTGTTGGGCGTTATCCGCCCTACGGTGGAGGCTATCGGGTCGCTGACGCAGTCGCGCCATGTGGGCGTGCTGGCTACGGCGGGTACTATCAATTCGGGTTCGTACACCATGGAAATTCGTAAACTCTGGCCCGACATTGAGGTGACGGGGCAGGCTTGCCCGATGTGGGTGCCGCTGGTTGAGAACTTTGAGTTCGATTCGCCGGGGGCTGACTACTTTGTGAAAAAGCGCATCGAGGGCATTTTGCGGCTCGACCCGGCCATCGATACGCTGATTTTGGGCTGTACGCATTATCCGCTGCTGATGAACAAAATTCTGAAATACACGCCGCCGGGGGTGCGACTGGTGCCGCAGGGCGAATATGTGGCGGCTTCGCTGCGCGATTACTTGACGCGACATCCGGAAATGGAGTGTAGGCTGAGCCGTCAGGGCGAATGCCGATACCTGACGACGGAAAGTGCGGAGAAGTTTAACGAAACGGCTATGCTCTTCATGCACGAAAAGGTGGCGGCCGAAAATATTTCATTGGGCTGCTAAGGGGAAATATGGCAAACAGCGCAGGGTGTGAACCGGTCAACGAGAAAATTCGTTTGGCGGATTCACACCCTGCGCTGTTTGGGCTGTTGGGGCTATGGGCAAAGAAGTAGTCTAAACTTTTCTGACGAAGATTTGAATGAGAGATTTATCTCAAAAAAAAGCCACCGCTGTTCCCTTTGGCAGGGTGCAGCAGTGGCTGTTTTGTTTGAGGCTTCTGTTATTAAGCACTCACGTTGCGAGAGCGCGGATTACTTACGCAGACCGAGAGCCTTAACAAGTGCACGATAACGCGTGATGTCCTTGTTCTTCAGGTAGTTGAGGAGCGCGCGGCGCTTACCTACCATCTTAACGAGTGAGCGTTCAGTCGTATGATCTTTACGGTTAGCCTTCATGTGCTCCGTCAAGTGGGCAATACGGTAAGAAAACAAAGCTACCTGGCTTTCTACTGAACCGGTATCCGAGTTAGACTGTCCGTACTTACCAAAGATCTCTTGCTTCTTTGCAGAATCTAAATACATTGTGTATGAATTTGGAAAAAATGAATGAAAAACTATACTGCAAACCCTAAAGGTTCGACAAACCCAACCTTCGGGCGGCATAGCGGGTGCAAAATTACAAAGTTATTTCGATGTAACAAACTGAAACTCAAGTTATTTGGGGCGAATAGTGCCAAAAGTCGGCATTTTTGGTGGAAGTTGCCTGGGTGTAAGGTTAATTCACACCTGAAAGTGGGTTTACTTGAGGTGGATTGTGTAACTTTGTTGTAGCCGGCTGGACGGTGTGTGCCCTGTACATGCTGTTGGGCTGTGGCTGCGCCAAGGGGAGCGGCTTTGCGGCTGCCCTGCCGAGGCAATTTTTTACATAACTAACATTTTTATTTCAAACCATGAGTAAAAACATCACTATCCGGTGTAAAAATACGGGACGCTCACACCGCGTGCCCATCGGTTTCACCCTCGAAGAGGTGTACGAAATGCTGGACCTTAATATGCCGCATGGCGCAACGAGTGCTAAGGTGAACAATAAGGTGGAGGGATTGCACTTCATGTTTTTCAACGACAAAGATGTGGAGTTTCTTGACATTACTTCGCCTTCGGGACTGCGCACGTACACGCGCTCGCTGTTCTTTGTGCTGTACAAGGCGGTGTACGATTTGTATGGCAGCCGAACGCCGCTGCGCATCGATACGCCGGTGTCGAACGGTTACTACTGTCACCTCGACATTGAGGGGGGCGTGACGCCCGATGTGGTGGAGCGTCTGAAAACGCGTATGCAGGAAATCGTGAAGGCAGACTTGCCGTTTCACCGCATCACTTGCCCGACGGAGGAGGCTATTGCGCGCTTCCGTACCGACGGCTTGGAAAGTAAGGCGCAGCTGCTTGAGGGTTTGGGCTCGCTTTACACCACGTACTACACGCTCGACAACGTGGCGGACTACTTCTATGGTTCGCTGCTGATTCAGACGTCGCAACTTTACTTGTTTGACTTGGTGAGCTACGGCGACGGACTGCTGCTGCGCATTCCTGACCCGAAAAACCCGAATGAACTGAAGCCGATGATTGATCAGCCGAAGATGTTTGAGGTGTTTCGCGAACAGCACCGCTGGAACGAGATTCTGGGGGTTACGACGATTGGAGAGTTTAACCATGCGTGCGACTTGGGCTTCACGAACCAGTTGGTGAACGTGAGCGAGGCGCTGCAGGAGAAGAAAATTTCGCGACTGGCTGACCGCATCGCGGCTAACCCGGACTATAAGGTGATTCTGATTGCGGGACCTTCGTCGAGCGGTAAGACGACGTTTTCGAAACGCTTGAGCGTGCAGCTGATTGCTTGCGGACTGAAACCGGTGCCTATTTCGACGGACGATTACTTCGTGGACCGCGAACATACGCCGCGCGACGAAAACGGGGAATACGACTTTGAACATATCGATGCCATGAACATTGACTTGCTGACCGCGCAACTCAATGCCATGGTGCAGGGCGAGGAGGTGGAACCGCCACGCTTTAACTTCGAAACGGGAAAACGGGAACCGAGCGGACGAAAACTGAAACTGGCTCCGAACGATATTCTGATTCTGGAGGGTATTCACGCGCTGAACCCGAAACTGACGGAGGGGGTGCCCGATAAGCATAAGTTTAAAATTTATGCTTCGGCACTGACGACCATCATGCTCGACGACCATAACTACATTCCAACTACCGACAACCGCTTGCTGCGCCGCATTGTGCGCGACCACAAATATCGGGCGCGTTCGGCGCAGGAAACGATTCGCCAATGGCCGTCGGTGCGAAGGGGCGAGGAACGGTGGATTTTCCCATTCCAGGAACAGGCTGACGAAATGGTGAACACGGCTTTGCTCTTTGAACTGGCTGCCTTGCGCGAACAGGCGTTGCCTTTGCTGGAGCAGGTGCCTGAAAAGTCGGCCGAATATTCCGAGGCTTACCGCTTGCGCAAATTCCTGACTTATCTCAAACCGATTTCAACGCGTGGCCTTCCGCCAACTTCGCTGCTTCGCGAATTTTTGGGTGGCAGCACGTTTGAGTATTAGAACAATCACAAAGAAAGCATTTTGGACTGATTTTAGACAAAAGAATGTTATGCGTTAAAAAAACGACGATTGATACGCATTACAAGAAAAAAAGTAATAAATTTGCATCCGATAATTTTATTTACTAATCTTAATTTATTACTACTATGTCAGACGAAATGAATAACATGAACAGCAATTATCAGAACCCGGAAATGCAAAAGGATTCAGCGGGTTGCATGGGACTGGTTGTCTCATTCTTCATACCGATTGTCGGCATCATTTTGTATTTTGTGAAACGAAGCCCTATGTTCGATGCCCGAGGCTATCTTTATGCAGCTGCCGCAGGCTTTGCGCTTACTCTGATTGTGCAAGTTGTAGCATCTGTATTGATGTCTTAGTTGCATTGATGCGCCCGAAAAAGGCATTCAATGCGCCCCAAAAAGGCATTCGAAAAAGCATTTATGCATGTTTTTCACCTCGTGAAAATATTTTATCTCACACAAAAAACCTCCGTCACTTCGCTGATACGAAGCGCCGGAGGTTTTTTAGTGAAAGTTTACAGCATTATTTAGCGGGGAAATCGAACTGTTCGAGTTTCAATGCGCCGCATTCTTCGAGCTGGGCTACATACTGGATGAAGTGTGCGGTTTGCTTGTGGGCATCGAGGGCTTCCTGGCTTGCCCATGTTTCGCAAATCATGAACACGTCGGCGCGGGTGCCGCTTTCAAACACGTCGTACGAAACACAGCCTTCTTCCTTTTGCGAAGCGGCTACCAAAGCCAAAGCTGCATCGAGGGCTTCCTCGTAGCGACCTTCCTTGGCTTGGAAAAAACAATTTAATCTGAGCATAAGGTTTATGTAATTAAGCTGCACCGGATGCTTCACCTGCGGTGTAGCCCCGATGCAGCGGTTTGGTTCAGCGTAAGGGGCTTGGACGCTACGGTTGGAAGGGCTGCTGCGATGAGCACATTCCTTAAGTAGACGTTTCCCAAGCAAATGTTTCCCGGTTATGTTCAAGTAGATGTTCCCTAATATTTTTTAGAACATATAAGCTACTTGCACCTGGAAGCTGTTGGCGCGGTAACGCAGCTCGTAGTCGTTGGATTGACCGGCTTCGCCACCAAAGTTTTCGAAGATGTTTTTACCCGTGCGGCTCAAGGCAAAGTTGTAGCCTACACCGATTTCGAGGTGACGGAGCAAACGTACGCCGGCACCGATGTTCCACGTGGTGTTCATGTTGCTGCGATCGAAGTTGGCACCCGAACCGAGGTTGTTCCAACGCATGTTCTGCAGGGCAAAGCCAAACTGCGGACCGGTTGCGATGTAGATGCCGGCAGTTTTGCCCAGACCGATGTTGTAGCGCAGGTTGATGGGAATTTCGATGGTGCGGTACTTCGTAGACTCGCCTTCGATGTCTAAGTCGCGCTCAGAGTATTGAAGGGCTGCGTCAACGCCCAGGCCAATCACGGTGCTGAAGTTCATTTTCGGACCTACGTACCAGCCGCATTTGGCGTCGGAGTTCAAACGGTGGGCCGAACCACCGTCACGGTCGTTACCGCTAAACTGGAGTTTCGTAAGGTTCATACCGGCTACAATACCAAAGTCGAACGATTGAGCCTGTGCAATGCCTAATGCCATGAGCAGTGACACGCAGAACGTCATGATTCTTTTCATAAACATGATGTGTTGTAAATTAGTAATTGAGTGATTAAGTGAACTATTAAAATCGTAGATAACGCAGGTGCGCCAACGCATCAGCGTTACGCACCCGCGTTTGGGTTATTCAGCTTCCTCAGTCTGCTTGTCAGAAGGGGAAGAAAATGGGAATGGTCATAATGGCTACAATACCCATGATGATTTGCAGGGGCAAACCAACCTTTACGTAGTCCATAAAGTTATAATGTCCGGCATTCATCACCATGGCATTCGGCGGCGTACAAATCGGTGTGGCAAAGCAGGCACTGGCAGCCACGGCGGCCGTCATCATGAACGGCGTGGGCGAAACGCCAAGCTGCTCGGCTGCTGCCCAAGCTATCGGAGCAACCAGAATGGCTGTGGCAGAGTTGCTGATAAACGTCGACAGCGACGAGGTTACGATATACACACCTGCCATTGCGGCAATGGGACCAAAGTCGCGAAGGTTTTCAACGAGCGTAGTGGCAATCCATGCAGAAATACCCGTTTTCGACAAGGCAGTCGACATGGGCATCATAGCGGCAATCAGCACAATACTTTCCCAGCCTATCATTTTGTAGGCAGCGTCTACACTGCGCACGCAGCGCGTCAGCACCATGAGCAATCCGGCGATAATCACCGTGGCTACGGGCTTAACGCCGATTTGGTCGGCAAATACCATAAAGAACACCATGGCCACCATGATTCCGGCAGCCAGAGGGGCTTTGTGGTCGAGTGCCACGCTTTCGGCATCTTCGCTGGGCGAACCGATGACAATCCATTCGCGGTTCTTCTTGGCCATGCTTTCAATGCCTTTCCATGCGCCATGCACCAGAATCATATCGCCATTCTTGACGTTTGACTCCAGCACGTTGTCGAACATATACTTGCCCTGACGCTTGATGGCCAGGATGTTCACGCCAAAGCGTTCCTTGAAATTGGCCTTGATGAGCGGGCGGTTAATGAGTGCCGAATCGGGCGAAATGAGCACTTCGGCCAGACCTACTTCGTAAAAATCGAGTTTGCCTCTGCCTTCGCGTTCTTCGTCTTCGAACACCGAAAGGTGATTATCGGCTGCAAATTTATTCACTTTTTCTTGTTCGCCCAACACATAGAGCGTATCTCCTGCCTGAAACATGGTTTCGATGGTCACTGTTTCCTGAATGCTGGTGCTGAACATGGAACGGTTGGCGCGTCGCACTTCAAGAATCGTAACCCCATAGTTTCGGCGAATATCGAGTTCGCCTACGGTGCGTCCTTCGAGCAGCGAAGTGCCTTCGATGGCTTGCAGGCGGAACACGAGGTCGTTGATGTGATAATCATGCAGCAGCGTGGCCAGCGACTGGTCATTGCCTTGTTCCACCTGGTCTTTTTCCTTTTTGTTCAAGAAAAAGCGGCAGAGCGGATAAAGCAGCAACAGCCCTACGGCCATACAGATAAGGCCGATGGGGAAAAAGTCGAAAAAGCCAAAACCTTCGCGTCCGTTATCGCGCAAATAACCATCGACAATCAGGTTGGGCGGCGTACCGATGAGCGTAAATATACCACCCATTGAACTGGCAAAGGCCAGCGGCATCATGAGTTTGCTCGGGCTGGTTCCGGCCATCTTGGCCATGGCCAGCACAATGGGGAGCAGCAGTGCCACTGTTCCTGTGTTGCTCACAAAGGCAGCTACCGTAGCCGTGACGAGCATCACCAGAAAGAAAAGTTTCTTTTCGCTCGTACCGGCCAGTTTCAGCAAACGTCCCGAAATGATTTTGGCCAAACCGGTTTGGAACACAGCTCCGCCCACGATAAATAGGCCAATCATCATGACTACGGCTGAATTGGAAAATCCCGCCAAAGCCTCGCCCGGGGTCAACACGTTAGTTACTAACAGCAACGCAAGCGAACACAGCGCCACGATGTCTGAACGCACTTTGTCGGCTATGAAAGCCATAATGGTTAGGGCAAAAGTGGCAACGACCACTACAATCTGCCCTGTGGGCGAAGCGATAAACTCCGCCGCATGATTAAACATTTCCATGGTTAGTATTAGTGTAAGAAGTTAGCAAAGGCGAAAATAAAGAATCCTTTCTGAATAGCCAAAGTTTTTTACCCCGAAATGTGCGAACCTTATTTTTTAAAAAATTCAGCGCAACATCCTGAATGTCAAATTGATTCACAAAAAAGCGAAACCAACGCGATTACTTTGTTACAAATTCATGATGAAAAGTGAACTATATGAATAGCAACCACTGGTTACTGAAAAAATAATTGTATTTTTGCCATTCGGAAAATGAGCCGTTGGCTACCAAACTGTTTTCTGTCGGTTTGCCCCTGTTTGCCGCATTTGCCGGCGCACAAGCCCCGACGCGCTCCTTTTCATGCTACTACTTGAATTATTATCACTAAAAAATAACATTCTCCCCATTATGGAAAAGCTTAGCTACGCGCTCGGTATGGTAATCGGCCATAACTTGAAGAACATGTCGGTTAATGAAATCAACGCTGCTGATTTTGCAGCTGCTGTCAGTGATGTGCTGGCCGGCAACACCACGAAAATCGACGATGCCGAGGCACAGCAGATTGTAAACACTTTCCTCCAGAAGCAACAGGAAGAAATGGGCAAAGCTGTTCGCGAAGACGGCGAACGCTTCCTCGCTGAAAACGCCAAGAAGGAAGGCGTGACGGTACTTCCCAGCGGATTGCAGTACACGGTTATCAAGGAAGGCAATGGTGCCAAGCCCCTTGCTACCGACCGCGTAAAGTGTCACTACGAAGGCACGCTGCCCAACGGTACCATTTTCGATTCATCGTACAAGCGTGGTGAACCCGCCGTATTCCCTCTCAACGGTGTGATTGCCGGATGGACTGAAGGTGTGCAGCTCATGAACGAAGGTGCCAAGTATCGCTTCTTCATTCCTTACCACCTCGCTTACGGCGAACGCGGTGCCGGACAGGCTATTCCTCCCTACGCTGCATTGGTGTTCGACGTGGAACTCATCGAAGTGGTAAAATAAGTGGTCAACTGATATTGCCTAACAACAAACACAAACTATATCAATGAAAAAAATCGTGATGGCAACGTTCGTTGCCGCAACTGCGCTTTTCAGCGCGTGCAACGATGGTGCGCCCAAGGCTCACCTTCAAACCGAAGTTGATACCCTGAGCTACGAAATGGGTATTGTTATGTCGGCCGAACGCAGCAATTTCGAAGCCATGCTCGCACAGCAGGGCAGCGACTCGGCTTATGTCGATGAGTTCATCAAGGGCTACATAGCCGGTATGAAGTCGGGCGACGACAAGAAGAAAATGGCTTACTACATGGGTGTACAGGCCGGTATGCAAACCAAGATGCAGTTGCCCATGATTGAGCAGCAGGTGTTCCAGGGCGACTCTACCAAGAAGATTAGCCTCAAAAACTTCATCGCTGGTTTCACCAACTTCGCTACCGACAAAGTGGTATTGAAGAACGATTCAGGCAAGCCCCTCGACCGTGAATCGGCCAACAAGCACATCATGGAATACATGTTCGGCAAGCAAAAGAAGGAAAGCGCCGAATTCATGGCTGCCAAGGCTAAGGAAGCCGGTGTAAAGGAACTCACCGACGGTATTTACTACAAGGTGCTCACTCCCGGTTCGGGCGACAAGCGCTGCACCGTCAACGACAGCATCACCGTGAAGTACGAAGGTAAACTCCCCACCGGCAATGTGTTCGACACCTCTGAACGTCAGGCCAACGGCACCGTTACGATGCCTCTTGCCCGCACCATCGAAGGTTGGAAAAAAGCACTTCCGCAAATGCCTGTCGGCGCTACCTGGGAACTCTACATCCCCTACGAACTGGGCTACGGCGAAGCGGGTTCTGGTCCCATTCCTCCGTTCTCGGCTCTGATTTTCAAAATTACGCTCGTAGACATTAAGTAATTCATTCGCCGAATTTTTTTTCAGCAAATAAAGCAGAACCGTGCGACACGAACGAGCGTCGCGCGGTTCTTTTTTTTCTTTTTCAACAAAAACTATGCAATTCAAATCACTCCTTACCATTGCCCTGGCAGTAGCCGTTTGCGCTCCCGCCACCGCACAACGCAAAAAGAAAAGCAAAAAGCAAACCATCAAGGCCGAACTGCTGCAACCGGCTAAGCAGCTCAAGAGC
>FR901770.1:0-968 GCA_000437675.1 Prevotella sp. CAG:891 | reverse complement strand
CGGCAAGACCTTCAGCTACGCACTTGGTGTAGCTCAGGGCGAAAGCCTACGTCATTACCTCACCCAGCAGCTCGGTGTGGATTCTGCTTATATAAAGTATGCCGTTGAAGGCATTCAGGCCAACCTTACCGAGGACGAGCGCAAACAGCGCGAAGCCTTTGCTGCCGGACTGAAAATTGCCGACATGAATCGTCGCAACATCAGCGTGTTCAACCAGCAGGCTACCGGCAAGGCCGACACCCTGTATATGGACAACAAGGAATTTGAGCGTGCCCTTGCCCAGGTTGTATTGGGTCAGCCCACGGCTTTCAAGTCCGACAGCGCTATGGTGCTGCTTGAATCGCAGTTCAAGTTCCAGAGCGAAAAGCACAAGCAGACTAACCTCGCATGGTTGGAGCAGAACAAAAAGCTGAAAGGCATCAAGACGTTGCCCAGTGGCCTGCAGTATCGCGTACTCACCGAAGGCACCGGCCCCGTAGCCACCGACAGTTCTGAAGTAGAAGTTCACTACGAAGGTTCGCTCATCGACGGCACCGTGTTCGACTCGTCGTACAAGCGCAACCAGCCCGCCACTTTCCGTCCGAACCAAGTTATCAAGGGATGGCGCGAAGCCCTCACCATGATGCCCGAAGGCTCGGTATGGAATCTTTACATTCCCTCGGACCTCGGCTACGGCGAACGTGGTTCTGGCCAGCAGATTCCGGGCAACTCTACGCTGATTTTCAAAGTAGAATGCCTCAAGGTAAAGAATAACCCTGCCAAGAAGTAAACAAATACTGCCCCACCCCTGCTTTTGTGCGCAAAACGGGGTGTCAGCTCCATGCAAAAGGCTGTTCCGGCCTCTTACGCGCTGCCTCGCAAAGGCTAAACGTAAGACCGGAACAGCCTTTTTTTTGCAAACAAATGTGTTTCAGACAGGCCCACCAGCCTTGCTTTCTTTTGTAGCAAAATGTCAAAGAACGCTCAAT
>FR901769.1:35452-36088 GCA_000437675.1 Prevotella sp. CAG:891 | reverse complement strand
AATCTTGAAATTCATAAAAGTTCAGACGACTTCATTAAATAGGTGCTCAAAAAAAACAATTCACCCATCTTACACCGATTATTTTTCAAAACCACATAAAACAAAACATTTATGCAATTCTCGGACATCATCAAGAAAAGTGGCAGCGACATACTCGTGGTGGTCATTTTCTTGTTGCTCAGTACCTTTTATTTCCTGACGCCGCTGAGCGAAGGATTGGTATTGGGCGGACACGACAGTGTGGCTGCCGTGGGGCTTGGTCAGGAACAAAAGGAGTATATGGCCTCGCACGACGGCGAAGTGACGCGCTGGTCGAATGCCATATTCAGCGGTATGCCCACTTACCAGATGGCCCCTTCGTACAGTGCCACTAAAACGGTTTCAGGGTTGGCTTCGGCTTTCGGCCTTTGGACAGACAAGTTCTTTCCTGCCATCAGCTACCTATTTCTCTATTTGTTAGGGTTCTACGTGCTGTTGCGCGCCTTCAACTTTAAGCCATATTTGGCTGCGCTGGGCTCGGTTATCTGGGCCTTTTCGTCGTATTTCCTGATAATTATTGCTGCCGGACACATTTGGAAGGTGATGACGCTGGCTTTCATTCCGCCCACCATCGGCGGTTTGGTGCTGTGCTACCGC
>FR901769.1:33499-35432 GCA_000437675.1 Prevotella sp. CAG:891 | reverse complement strand
TGGTGCTGTGCTACCGCCGTAAATACCTGCTGGGCGGAGCCGTTACGGCTTTGTTTACAGCCTTTCAGGTGGTGAGCAACCACTTGCAAATGACCTACTACTTCCTGTTCGTCATGCTCTTCGTGGTGCTGGCCTACGGCATCGACGCATTGCTGAAAAAGCAGTGGGGACACTGGTTCAAGGCCACCGGTATGGTGGTGCTGGGCGGTGTGTTGGGCGTTATGGCCAACCTGCCCAACCTGTATCATACTTACGAATACTCAAAGGAATCCATGCGCGGCAAAGCCGAACTGACGGCACTCGCGAAAGACGATAAGGCACAAAAGGCTACCGATGGTCTGGACCGCGACTACATTACGGCATGGAGCTACGGCATCGACGAAACGCTGACGCTGCTGATTCCCGACTTCAAGGGCGGCGGCTCGTCGTCAATCCTTGACCGCGAAGGCGTGGAGGACCTTGAGGGCTACAACGAGTTCTACGATTGCGCCGGACAAACGCAGCAGGCGCTGCAGCAATCGGGCATTCAGGCCTATCCGCCGGGCATTCAGCAGTACTGGGGCGATCAGCCCTTCACCGTTGGCCCCGTGTACGTAGGTGCCTTTGTATGCTTCCTTTTCGTACTGGGCTTGTTCTATGTGCGCGGCCCGATGAAGTGGGCCTTGCTGCTCTCGACCATTGTGAGTCTGCTCTTTGCCTGGGGTAAAAATTCACCGGCCATCACAAACTGGCTCATCGACAATTTGCCGATGTATGCCAAGTTCCGCACCGTTAGTTCTGCCCTGGTTATTGCCGAATTCACCATGCCGCTGCTGGCCGTGCTCTGCCTTTACGAGGTGATGCAGAACAAGGTGCTGTTTCGCCTGACGCATTTCAAAGAGATGCCCCTGCGCGCCAAAATCGGTTTGCCCGTAGCCTTAGTCAGCACATTCGGCCTTTGCCTGCTGCTGTGGATGGCTCCCTCGATGGCCGGCGACTGCTTGTCGCAAGCCGACACCGACACGTTTGGCGCACTGCTGCAGGGCGGTTTCCCGCCCGAATTGGTGAACACCTACCGTGCGGCACTGACGAGCATGCACCACGCCATTCTTTCGACCGATGCCTTCCGCTCGTTCTTCATCATTGTGCTGAGCATCCTGTTCCTTTGGGCCTATGCCGAGGAGAAAATCAAGGGATGGATGATGTGCTCGCTCCTGGCGCTCATTTCGTTGGTTGACCTGTGGCAAATTGACAAGCGATACTTGAACAACGACAGCTTTACCGACCCCACGGTGCAGCTGGAGGGCTTTACCAAAACGCCTGCCGACGAGCAGATTCTGAAAGACACGACTTACTACCGTGTGGCCAACCTGGGCGGCGGACAGACGTTTAACGAAACGTCGAACGCCACGTCGTACTACCACCACTCCAAACCGCCAAACGCCACGTCGAACTACCACCACTCTATCGGCGGTTACCACGCTGCCAAACTGCATCGCTATCAGGACCTCATCGAGCGTCGGTTGAGCGGCGAACTGAACCACCTGGTCGAGGCCATCAGCAAGGCTGCGGGCAACATGGCACAGGTGAACGGCGACAGCATTGCGCCCACGGTGAACATGCTGAATACGAAATACCTGATTTTCGGTCAGGGTGCACAGGCTCAAGCCATCATGAACCCGTATGCCAACGGCAACGGATGGTTTGTTCGTAACCTGCGCTTTGTAGACAATGCCGATGCCGAAATGGCCGGTCTTGCATCGCTCGACACGAAGCACGCTGCCGTGGCCGACAAACGCTTCAAAGCCCAACTCGACGGTTCGGCACTCGACTCCGGCCGCGTTACGCTGCTGAGCTACGAGCCTAACCTGCTGAAATACCGCGTTGAAAGCAACAAGGGCGGTTTGGTGGTGTTCTCCGAAATTTATTATCCGGGCTGGACAGCCACCATCGA
>FR901769.1:0-33428 GCA_000437675.1 Prevotella sp. CAG:891 | reverse complement strand
GCGCACTGAAAGTGCCTGCCGGCCGCCACGAGGTGGTGATGGAGTTCCGTCCCGCCACGGTGACCACGACCAACAGCATTGCCTTTGGTGCATTGGGCGTGATTCTGGTGTTCTTTGTGTTTGCCCTGTTCCGCACCCTGCGCAAACAGGCACAAACGTCCGAGAACCACGAAGCATAAAACAGCTCCCAAACGCTGACTACTGCCCGAAAATTTCCCCGGAATCCCGGCAAACCCAACCGGAAGCAAGTGGCAAAAAAAGTAAGGGAAAAAGCTTTCATCACCGAGTTAAGGAGTGAAAATGTAATCATCACATGTGTTCTATCGGAGAAAAAAGAAAGTTTTGATTGATTAGTGCATAAAATTGCGTTAAAAGGTTTCATCTGCCCTACTTTTTTTGTACATTTGCTGCGGTTTTGAAGGGTTGCTTCCGGCAGTTCGTCAAAGCTTAAAATGCAAACCATTTATTTTCTATAAAATACAAAATCATTATGGCAACATTAGATTTAACCAAGTACGGTATCACGGGTGTCACTGAAATTCTGCACAACCCCTCGTACGACGTATTGTTCGCAGAGGAAACCAAAGCCAGCCTCAAAGGTTTTGAGGTAGGTCAGGAAACTGAACTCGGTGCCGTTAACGTGATGACCGGTATCTACACCGGCCGTTCACCCAAGGATAAGTTCTTCGTATACAACGAAGCCAGCAAGGATACTGTATGGTGGACTTCTGATGAATACAAGAACGACAACAAGCCTTGCTCTGAAGAGGCTTGGGCTGACCTCAAGGCTAAGGCTGTGAAGGAATTGAGCGGCAAGCGTCTTTTCGTTGTCGATACTTTCTGTGGTGCTAACCCCGCAACTCGCTTGAAGGTTCGCTTCATCATGGAAGTTGCTTGGCAGGCTCACTTCGTAACGAACATGTTCATCCGTCCGACGGCTGAAGAGCTCGAAGCTTACGGTGAACCCGATTTCGTTTCGTTCAACGCTGCTAAAGCAAAGGTTGAGAACTACAAAGAACTCGGCTTGAACTCTGAAACTGCTACTGTGTTCAACCTCAAGACCAACGAACAGGTTATCCTCAACACTTGGTACGGTGGTGAAATGAAGAAGGGTATCTTCTCTATCATGAACTACCTGAACCCCCTCCGCGGCATCGCTTCAATGCACTGCTCTGCCAACACCAACATGGAAGGCACTGACTCTGCTATCTTCTTCGGTCTCTCTGGTACGGGTAAGACTACCCTCTCTACCGACCCGAAGCGTAAGCTCATCGGTGACGACGAACACGGATGGGACGACGAAGGTGTGTTCAACTACGAAGGTGGTTGCTACGCTAAGGTTATCAACCTCGACAAGGAAAGCGAACCCGACATCTACAACGCTATCCGTCGCGACGCTCTCCTCGAGAACGTAACCGTTGACGCTAACGGCAAGATTGACTTCGCTGATAAGACTGTTACCGAGAACACTCGTGTATCTTATCCTATCTACCACATCGAAAACATCGTGAAGCCCGTTTCTAAGGGTCCTCACGCTCACCAGGTTATCTTCCTCTCAGCTGACGCATTCGGTGTGCTTCCTCCCGTTTCTATCCTGAACCCCGAACAGGCTCAGTACTACTTCCTCTCTGGTTTCACCGCTAAGTTGGCCGGTACGGAACGTGGTATCACTGAACCCACTCCTACTTTCTCTGCTTGCTTCGGTGCTGCCTTCTTGAGCTTGCACCCCACGAAGTATGCTGAAGAACTCGTGAAGAAGATGGAAAAGGTTGGTGCTAAGGCTTACCTCGTTAACACGGGTTGGAATGGTACCGGCAAGCGTATCTCTATCCGCGACACTCGTGGTATCATCGACGCTATCCTCGACGGTTCTATCGACAAGGCTCCTACGAAGACGGTTCCCTTCTTCGACTTCGTTGTTCCTACCGAACTCCCCGGTGTTGATTCGAAGATCCTCGATCCTCGCGACACTTACGCTGACGCTGCTCAGTGGGAAGAAAAGGCTAAGGACCTCGCTGGCCGCTTCATCAAGAACTTCGCTAAGTTCACCGGTAACGAAGCTGGTAAGGCTCTCGTTGCTGCTGGTCCGAAGCTCTAATCAAGCATTTGACTCAGCTGCTTAGGTTGCAAAACCTATAGCTTAATCATAAGGCGCATACAGTTTGACTGTGTGCGCCTTTTTTTGTCGGTTGACAGGAAAAGGATTGATGCCGAAAGGTTACTTGAAACGCCGTAACGACGCGTGCGGAAAAACCGCCACACCCACCCTATTCCTTTGCTGCAAATGTGATTGGGATGGTGAAAGAAAACCACGTCGGCAGGCGGGACATCGCCACTAATTTGGGACAAAGCCCAGATACTTGCAAAAAAAATCATAAATTTGCAGATTGTGAAGTCGTCTGAACTTTTATGAATTCAAGATTATGCCTTTAATTTTTGAGGCGTTTTGGGCCTTGAAGAAGGAGTTGTAGCGAGCTACACGACTGATGAAAGGCAAAAAAAACGGCCAAAAAGAAAGGTGAAGATTGAACTTAGAAGAGATAAATCTCCAAATCAAATCTTCGTCAGAAAAGTTTAGACGACTTCTGTAGACCGAACGGAAGGGCCCAATGCCGACGCGCCAAAGAAAAAGACCGAGGTTCGTCGTGAAAAGGCTGAATGTGCCGTTCGAATGGATTTTTCTTTATCAAAAAAAAACACCTTCTTCCGCTTTGAAAACCATATCCCCATTTACCACACCGCTTTATCTCATGGCTAAGCCTGCCGGGTCGCGCTGCAACCTGGCATGTAAATACTGCTACTACCTGGAAAAATCGAACCTGTATGCCGATAATCCGCAAGAGGTGATGAGCGACGAACTGCTCGAAGTGTTCATTCGCGACTATATTGCGGCGCAAACCATGCCGCAGGTGCTGTTTACCTGGCACGGCGGCGAAACACTGATGCGCCCCTTGAGCTTTTACAAAAAAGTGATTGAACTGGAGCGAAAATATGCCAACGGACGCACCATTGACAACTGCATACAAACGAACGGCACACTGCTCACCGACGAGTGGTGCCGCTTTTTTAAAGAAAATAACTGGCTCGTAGGACTGTCGATCGACGGTCCGCAGGAATTTCACGACGAATACCGCCGTAACCGGGCCGGCCGACCTTCGTTCCGCCAGGTGATGCACGGCATTAACCTGCTCAACCGGCATGGGGTGGAATGGAACGCGCTGGCGGTGGTGAATGACTTTAATGCCGACTATCCGCTCGACTTTTACCACTTCTTCAAAGAAATAGGCTGTCATTACATTCAGTTTACGCCCATCGTCGAACGCTTGCAACCGCACACCGACGGGCGCACACTGGCTGCAGTCGACGAGGAGGGCACGGGCGGACTGACGGAGTTCAGCGTCACGCCCGAACAGTGGGGCAATTTCCTTGTCACGATTTTCGATGAATGGGTGCGCAACGATGTGGGCGACTACTTTATTCAGCTGTTCGACTCAACGCTGGCCAACTGGGTGGGTCAGCCCCCCGGACTTTGTTCCATGGCCCCGACTTGTGGTCATGCGGGTGTGGTGGAATGGAACGGCGACGTGTACTCGTGCGACCACTTTGTGTTTCCTCAGTACAAACTGGGCAACATTACGCGCCAAAGCATTTCGAACTTGATGCGGAGCCAACGACAGCTTACCTTCGGGCAGAACAAGCGCGACAAACTGCCGGGACAGTGCCGCGCGTGCGACTATTTGTTTGCCTGCAATGGCGAATGCCCGAAAAACCGCTTTGCACGCACAGCCGATGGCGAACCGGGGTTGAACTACCTTTGCGCGGGCTATCACCGCTTTTTTGCCCATGTGGCCCCCTACATGGACTGGATGAAGCACGAATTGCTCAACAAGCGGCCACCGGCAGGCATTGTCGATATGCTGCGCGATAATCCGAAGTTCGGCCAATAGGATGCTGATGAACTATCAAAAAATTAGCAGATTATGTCATCATGAGGCCACGAAAAGGGTCGTCGCTAACAATTTGTCTCGATTATTACATAAAAATTGCATTTTTGATGTATAAAATTGGTGGGGTCATTTAAAATCCATAAATTTGCGGAGTGATAAGGGTGAAAATCAGCTCTTTTCACTCCGCCTTTTGTATACATCAACCAAAAATGACATTTGAGCTTATGAAAATTCAGAAACTCTTGGTAGTGCTTGCGCTCTTCGTAGGCTGCCTCGGAACGGCTTTTGCCCAGCTTCCTTCAGTGAAACTTAAGGACATCAACGGAAAGGTTATCGACACGGCGAAACTCTCGAACGATGGCAAACCTTTCATTATCAGCTTCTTTGCTACTTGGTGCAAACCTTGCAACCGCGAACTCGCTGCCATTCACGAGGCTTATGCCGACTGGCAGGACGAAACGGGTGTTCGTGTAATCGCTATTTCGATTGATGAAGCTCAGAATGCCCAGAAAGTAAAACCCATGGTCGATTCAAAGGGATGGGAATACCAGGTATTGCTCGACCCTAACAGCGACTTCCGTCGTGCCATGGGTGTGAACATGATTCCCCACGTATTCGTAATCGACGGTAACGGCAAGGTGGCCGAAAGCCGTAGCGGATATACCGAAGGTGGCGAACAGCACCTCATCGAAAAGGTGAAGGAACTGCTTGGCGAAGGCAAATAAACTGCTGACCCTGACATTCTCCCATCCGTGCGCAACTGCCATATAGGCATTGGGCGCATGTGTATATCCCTCAATAAAAAGCCCAAAATGTTCGGCCCGGTGCGTTGCATGTAACGCCGGCCGAACGTTCTGGGATTTGTTTGTTTCGTATATGGCTGTGTGTGGATACGCGGCAGTTGCGTCATGAAGCCGTCCGCCATTTTTTTCGTTCAGAAACTCTGCTCGTAACCGTTTCTGAATGCTTTGCGTGTCGAAGCTGGCCGGAAAAATTCTGCCCGCTGTTTTTTCCATATCGCACCCGAAAACATACTCACCTCGTAATCCAAACTTTTCACAATGAAACATTATGCCGCCCTTGCGGCGTTGGCACTCGCCCCTATGGTGAGCTTGAACGCCCAAACCGAAGACAACGGTAAAAAGTTCACGCTTCACGGCAGTGTGCAGAGCGATGTTCTCACCTTTGTGTCAGAGGACAATAAAATAGGTACCGGTACTTACGACGATAAGTTCATGACCAATACCTATGCCGACCTACACCTCCTGAACAAGTATTTTCAAGCCGGTGTACGCTTTGAGTACCTCGACCACCCCCTGCCCGGTTTCGAACCCGACTTCAAAGGCTGGGGCTTGCCCTATTTCTATGTAAAGGGTAATTACAAGTGGGCCGAACTGACGCTTGGCGATTACTATGACCAATTTGGTTCCGGACTTATTCTGCGCAGCTACGAAGAACGCTCGCTCGGTGTCGACAACTCGTTGCGCGGCGGACGCTTGGTGCTTAAACCTTACAAAGGTATCAACCTGAAGCTCCTTGGCGGACAGCAGCGCTTTAACTGGCACCACCGTAACCTCGACAGTTGCTCACCCTGGACCTATGGTGGCGACTTGGAACTGAACGTCGACCAATGGATTAAACCTATGGACGAAAAGGGTACGCG
The DNA here is from genome assembly GCA_000437675.1 of Prevotella sp. CAG:891. GTDB lineage: Bacteria > Bacteroidota > Bacteroidia > Bacteroidales > Bacteroidaceae > Alloprevotella. The sequence continues at coordinate 27,818 of FR901769.1, read as the reverse complement.
ACTGACCCTTGGCTTCTCGGCGGTGAGCAACCATGCCGGAAAAGAAAAGGATGTGGTGGTGACGCGCCCCACGGGCGAAACGGACCCCATCACGGGTAAACCCTTGACCGGTGGCTACAAACTGAACATGCCGAAGAACGTGGCTGCGTTCGACGTGCGTGCCAACTTGCAGGCTGGCAACTACAACTTCCTGGCTGAATATGCCTGGAAGGGTCAAGACCCCTCAATTTCGAACAACTTTATTTACGATAAGGGTAAAACCCTGCTACTCTCGGGTTCGTACTCGAAGCGTGGCATGAGTGTGCTCCTTCAGGCTAAGCGCAGCGAGGACATGGCTTATCGTTCACGCCATACCATCAGTGCCGACTCGAAGGCGGGTTACATCAACCACCTTCCGGCCTTTACCATGCAGCACACTTACACGCTGGCAGCTCTGTATCCTTACGCCACGCAGATGACGCCGGGCGAATGGGCTTTCCAGGCTGAAGTGGGCTACAACTTTAAGCGCAAAACGGCTCTTGGCGGACGTTACGGCACGAACGTGAAGGTGAACTTCTCGCACGTACGCGGCATCGACCAGGAAACGGATGCTACGCATACCACGGAACCGGGCGGAAACGGTGCTAAGTCGAAGTTCTTCAAAATGGGTCCCGAAACTTACTATCAGGACATCAACGTGCAGATTGATAAGAAGGTGTCGCGCCAACTGAAACTGAACTTCATGTATGCGCACCAGAGATATAACCAAAAGGTGGTCGAGGGTCACGGATCGGATGCTATCAAGAGTCACATTTTCGTGGCTGAGGGTAAGTATCAGTTCTCGCCCAAAATTACTCTTCGCGGCGAGGCGCAGTATCTGCACACGAAGCAGGACCAGGGCGACTGGTGGTTTGGCTTGCTCGAACTTTCGATTCTGCCGAACTTTATGTTTACCATCAGCGACCAGTTCAATGCCAACGTGCCGACTTATGCAGCCGATGGTTCGGAAGATCCGAGCAAGGGTACGAACCGTGTGCACTACCTCATGGGTTCGGTTACCTTTACGCACAAGGCACACCGCTTGCAGCTGAGCTATGGTAAAACCCGCGCTGGCTACAACTGTACGGGTGGCGTTTGCCGCTTCGTGCCGGCATCGAAAGGTTTGCAGGCTTCCTATTCATTTAATTTCTAACTCTCACCACTTACTAACACGATGCAAATCATGAAACTTATACCGACCCTTCTGTTTGCCATCACTGGCGCACTGGGCTTGGCTTCGTGCGATAACGTGGACGAAAACGAACGTTTCAACGGCCCTATATCGCTTAGCAGCGCAAAAAATGTGCTTATCGAGGACTTTACCGGACAGCGTTGCGTGAACTGCCCGAATGCTGCACTGAAAATCGAACAGTATAAGGAAACTTATGGGGCAAAGCGCATCATTGCCGTGTCTATTCACGGTGGTTCGAACAGCGTGAGCGAAGAAACAAACCCCGCCATTGGTCTGGCCAACGAACAGGGCAAGGCTTACAACAATCATTGGGGTGTGACCTCATGGCCCTCGGGACTGATTGACCGCGCGCCCGGTGTAGGTGTGCTCGACTATCGCCTTTGGCAGGCCGAAGTGGTAAAGCAACTTCAGCTCGATCTCAAGGCCGACATCAGCGTGAAAAATACGGCTTACAATCCGGCTGACCGAAAGCTCCGCATCGAATTGGAGCTGAAAAGCATGACGGAAACTCCCGTGAACGGCAAGGTGCAGGTGTGGCTCACCGAAAATAACATCAAACGTATCCAAGCAATGCCTGACGGACACAACAACAAGGAATATATTCACCAACATGTGTTCCGCGCATCGGTCAATGACCCCTTTGGCGACGCACAGGTAGCTAATAAGGAAGCACAAACACTGACCTACGAATATACGCTCAAAGAACACTGGGTGCCCGAAAACATGGCCGTTGTTGCTTTCTTCTACAACGATACCGATGGCGTGATGCAGACTACCGAAAGTCACATCTTGCCCGAAGCTAACTAAGTAAATTCATCTAAAAACACAACAAATACCTATGAAGAAAATTTTATCTCTTCTCCTCCTCGCCCTCATCGGCGTGAACATCGCATCAGCACAAATGACGGCTACTTGCAAAGGCAAGGAAGTGCAAGACGGCGACGAAATCGTTTTCTATGCCCATGAACAAATTGACGATTTTACCGGAGCTAGTGCTATAACCTGTGGACCACATACTATTGAAGCTGGTGATATCGTATTCCGTAGTTCTGAACTCTCTAAAAAGGTTTCAATCACCCTGAATGCTGTATTCCCTGCAGAAGCAGTCACTAATAGCACATTTTCTTGGTGTGCAGGCGGAAATTGCGCTCCTATTACCAGTACCTATACGTCTCGAGATATTAAGGGAATTAATGGTTTGGGACAATTTGGTGAGATGAAGGAAGTGGCAACACTGAAGCTTTATACTTTTGAGTTAACAAAAGGAAAATATGTTGACTATCCTGTAGAGATTACCGTACGTTCAGGTATGACCACCATCATGACCTTCACCGTACGCTTCGTTTACAGCGAAGAAACGCTCAACAAGGAAATGAGCCACATCACCACCGGTATCGGTTCGACCACGGTTCAGGCCCAGAGCGTGAAGTTCAACGGTCAGGCTTTGGCTTACCACTTCAACGGTCAGGCTGCCCGTCAGCTGAATGTATATGGCACCGATGGCAAACTCGTGAAAACGGCTGCCCTCACTGCTACCGATGGTCAACTCAGCCTTGCCGGCCTGCCCAAGGGTGTGTACGTATTCCACCTCACCGAAGGCAACGCTACGCTGCAGAGTGGCAAGATTGTGCTGAAGTAATTTGACTTTTGGCACAAAAATAACGTAAAACAAATGACTTGAACCGTACCAACGGTTTGAATCCACAACAATAAAAAAGCGGACTGTTCCATTTTCGGAGCAGTCCGCTTTTGGCTTTTAGATATTTTGCTGTAACTTTGCCATTACAGAAAATAAAACACAATGTCTGCATCCTCAAACAATCCCTGTTCATCGCGCGGCTTGCTGCGCTCACAGCACACCTTTGTTCATCCGCAGTTTGCGCGATTGAAGCATTTTGTGGCCTCGCTTCCCCAATTATTTGCCGACCCTGAGCAGGGACGGGTGATTTACCGTGGACGCAATGAATTACGCGAGTTCGAGGTCGAAGGCGTGCGCGTGGTGGTGAAATCGTTTTGCAAACCGCATTTGGTGAACCGGCTGGCCTACGGCCTGTTGCGCAAATCGAAAGCACAGCGCTCGTTTGAATATGCCGACTTGCTCCGGAATGAAGGCATAGGAAGTCCGGCTCCGGTAGGATGGGTTACTGTGCGCTGCGGCTTGTTGCTGGCCGAAAGTTATTATGTGTCGGTGAGTAGCGATTTGCCCTTTACCTACATCGACCTCATGCAGCCCGGACGTGTGCCCGGCGAAGAAATTTTGCTGCGCGAGGTGGGACGAACCGCCGGACGCATGCACAACCTGGGCATGATTCACCGCGACTTTTCGCGCGGCAACATACTGGTTGGCATGAAGGAGGGGAAACCTTGCGTCGAAATTATCGACCTCAATCGTATTCGTTTTCACCAGATAAACATGGCCGAAGGATTGACAAACTTTAACCGCTTGCCCGTGTCTGACATGATGCGAAGACTGCTGGCCGAGGGCTATGCCGAAACAAGAGGATACGATGCTGCACAGTGCCAGACGAATTGGCCGGAAACTGAGTCGCTCGACAGTCCGGCGGCTGGGAATAGAACTTAGGGAAACCGTCGGAAATATGGTTTCTTGCGAGTGCTTCGATTTTAACAACTGCTTGCGCCTTTCATCGGACGGTAAGCAAACCGGAAGAGAGTTATGACACAAAGATTAGAACAAACACAGGCGGCGATACAAACCCAACAACTGGCTACGCTGCAAGTAGCAGTGGCCAAAATGGTGGAATTGTCGGTAGCTGAACTGGAAAACCGCGTGCAGGACGAGATGCTCGATAATGCAGCCCTCGAAGAAAAAGACAACGACGATTTTCCTGTCAACGACCACACCGACAACGCGGATACCGACACCGATAACGACGCTGCTGACGACGATAACGGCGATGCTACGCCCACCGACGACAATGCTTACGAAGAGTCGGAATTCTACGGATCGGAAGCCGACGCCATGGGCGATTACTTTTCGGCCGACGATGTGCCCGACTATCTGCAACAGCGTGCCGACGAACAGCGCGACCGCAATGAACTGCAATATTCGGGCAGCACATCGTTCTACGAGGAACTGCAAAACCAAATCAGCGAACACGACCTCAACGAACACGAACGCGAGGTGATGGAATACCTCATCGGGTCGCTCGACGAAGATGGCTTCCTGAGAAAAGACCTCGAGTCGCTCACCGACGAACTGGCTATTTACCACAACATACTAACCGACGCCGAGGAGTTGGAACGACTGATAGGCATTTTGCAAGAATTTGAACCCCGGGGTATCGGTGCGCGCTCCCTGCAGGAATGTTTGCATATTCAGCTCACCGACCCCGAACGCCGCACGCCCTACACAAAAATTGCCTTAGAGATAATCGACCATTATTTCAAGGAATTTACAGGCCGTCACTGGGAAATTATCCGCCAGCGTCTGGAACTTGACGAAGACACCGAGGAACACGTCAGATACCTGCTGACGCACCTGAACCCGCGCCCGGGATCGGCCCTCAACGAAGCCTCAACACCCAGTGCCCCGGTGGTAATGCCCGACTTTTTTGTAACCGTCACCGACGACGGCATCCCCCGCGTGTCGCTCAACCAGGGCGACGTGCCCGAACTCCAGGTGAGCCGCGCCTTTGCCGACAGTTTGAAGCAATACGGCAAAGGCGACAAAAAGTTGACACGCGAACAAAAAGATGCCTACACCTACGCCCGTCAGAAAGTGGATGCGGCCAAAAGTTTCATCACCCTGATTCAGCGCCGTCACGACACGCTGCTGGCCGTGATGCGTGCCATTGTCGCTGTGCAACGCGATTTTTTCATCAACGAGGACGACGACACACTGCTGAAACCCCTGACGCTGAAAGACATTGCCGAAAAAGTGGGCATGGACATCTCCACTGTATCGCGCGTTACCAGCACAAAATATGTACAAACCGCCTACGGACTTTATCCGCTTAAATTCTTCTTCTCGCTGCAATTCACCACGAGCGACGGCGACGAACTTTCGGCCCGCGAGGTAAAGGCTGCACTCAAAAAACTGGTCGACGAAGAAGACAAGCACCACCCGCTGGCCGATGAAGCCCTGGCCGCCGAACTCAAAAAGCAAGGCTACAACGTGGCCCGCCGCACCGTGGCCAAATACCGCGATATGCTCGACATTCCTTCGACGCGCCTGCGCAAAATTCACGGATAAGAACGGATAAAAACGGATAAGAATTTCCACAAATAACGTAAACTCATGCACAACCCGATCAAACAAATTTACACGGCCATCAGCCTTCACCGCCAAAACCGCATTTCGTGGCTGGTGCTTTCGGCCCAAGTGGTGTCGTTGATATTCTCGCCGTTTTATTTGTCGGTCATGGCATTTGTGGTTCTGTTCACCTTCAGCTACCTCAATTTGCTGCCGGTAATTACCAAACTGCTGCTGACGTTTATTGTTTACTTTTTCACCGTGCTCCTGCCCCACCTGAGCATTTTCATGTACCGCAAGCTCAACGGCTGGACCCGTCACGAAATAAGTCACCGTCAGCGCCGTTATGTGCCCTACGTGCTGGGCATCATCAGCCATGCAGCCCTGCTCTATCTGTTTTACCAGTTACACATGCCCCGTTTCACGCTGGGCATCATTGTGGGCGCCCTGTCCATACAGATAATCTGTGCTATGCTCAACAGCCGCGTCAAAGTCAGCACCCACGCCGCCGCCTCGGCCGGAGTGGTAGGTGCCATCATGGCTTTCAGCCTGATATTCAATTTCGACCCCACCGGCTGGCTCTACCTGAGCATACTGCTATGCGGCACCGTATGTTCGGCCCGCCTCATCCTTCGCCAGCACTCGTTGGCCGATTTGGGCTGGGGCGTACTTGTCGGTTTTTTGTGCGGCTTTCTCAGCATTATTTTGGTGTAAGTTCTTTGTTTCAGAATCTATAAAAATCAAATCATTCACAATACAATCAGAATTATGACCCCTATCGTAAGCATCATCATGGGCAGCACGTCCGACCTTCCCGTAATGGAAAAAGCCGCCAAGTTTTTAGAGGAAATGGAAATTCCCTTTGAAATGAATGCCCTTTCGGCACACCGCACTCCGCAGGAAGTTGAAGAGTTTGCCCGTACGGCCCGTGAGCGCGGCCTGCGCGTCATCATTGCCGGAGCCGGCATGGCAGCCGCACTGCCCGGTGTAATTGCAGCCGGAACCACCCTGCCCGTTATCGGTGTACCCATCAAGGGAATGCTCGACGGACTCGATGCCATGCTTTCAATCATTCAAATGCCTCCCGGCATCCCCGTAGCCACGGTAGGCGTGAACGGTGCGCAAAATGCCGCCATTCTGGCCGTCGAGATGCTCGCCCTCAGCGACGAAGCCCTCGCCCAGCGTTTGGCTGCCTACAAAGAAGGGCTGAAAAGCAAAATCGTGAAAGCCAACGCCGATTTGGCCGAAGTGAAATACCGCTTCAAAACGAACTAAGCGTAAGCGAACACAGTTTACTAATTGAAAAAGGTTTGGATTTTCGGAACAATGCTGAAAGTCCAAACCTGTTTATTATAATGCTGACATGACGGACTTATTTAATTACCATCCTCGGCTTTCGCACGAGGTTAGCGTGGGCAACCGTCCACTGGGCGGCGAACAACCCCTGCGCATTCAAAGCATGACCACAGCGGTCACCACCGACACCGAAGCCTGCGTAAAGCAGTGCATAGCCATTTTCGATGCCGGAGCCGACTATGTGCGACTGACCACCCAGGGAACGCGCGAAGCTGAGAACCTGGCAGCCATACGCACCCGGCTGCACGAACTGGGATACGACCGTCCGCTTGTGGCCGACGTACACTTCAACCCCAATGTGGCCGATGTAGCCGCTGGCATCGTTGAAAAAGTACGCATCAACCCCGGTAACTACGTCGACCCCGCCCGACAGTTTAAGCACCTGGAATATACAGACGAGGAGTATGCTGCCGAACTGGAACGCCTGGAGAATCGCTTTAAACAACTCCTGGCCATTTGCCGCGAACACCACACCGCCCTGCGCATTGGCGTGAACCACGGTTCACTGTCCGACCGCATCATGTGTCGCTACGGCGATACCCCCGAAGGCATTGTTGAAAGCTGCATGGAATTTCTGCGTGTGTGTGTCAAGGAAAACTTCAAAGACGTAGTCATTTCAATCAAAGCCTCGAACACCCAAGTCATGGTACGCTCCGTACGCCTGCTGTGCAGCGTCATGGAAAAGGAACACATGACCTTCCCCCTGCATCTCGGTGTAACCGAAGCCGGCGAAGGCGAAGACGGACGCATCAAGAGTGCCGTAGGCATCGGCGCACTGCTGGCCGACGGCATTGGCGATACGCTGCGCGTGAGCCTGAGCGAGGAACCACAGGTTGAAGTGCCCGTGGCCTATAAGCTGGCTGAATATGTGGTACGCCGTGCCGGACACTACGGCATTCCGGCCCGTCGCGCACTGCCCTTCTGCTACGAACGCCCGCAACGTCGCCCAACGTGTGCCGTAGGAAACATCGGTGGCAACAACGTGCCTGTGGTTATCAGTGCCCACTTGCAAAATCCCACCGAAGCCCCGCAGAACGAGCAACTGAAACCCGACTATTACTACGTGGGCACGAACCTGCCCGAAGCCGCTCAACGCGTGAAAGGCATGAGCTACATTGTCGATGCCAGCGCCTGGCGCGACGAACCCGACGTGTACCCCGTGTTCACCAAGCAAGTGCTCATGCTCGTGCCCTCGTGCCGTGCCAAGGTAAAATTCCTTTTCCTCTCCTACCTCGACCTCAATGAAGAAGTCATTGCCCTGTTGCGCCACGACAGCAACGTCGTGATTATTGCCCAGAGCAACCACCAAAACCGCCTGGGCGAACAGCGCGCCCTGGTTCACGAATTGTGGAACGAGCAGCTCAGCACGCCCGTCGTGTTCTTCCAGCACTACAGCCTCAGCGCAGCCGAGAAGGAAGAATTTCAGCTATATGCCGCTGCCGACATGGGCGCACTCATGTTCGACGGCCTGACCGACGGCATATTCCTGTTCAACCAGTCGCCCAAAGGCCAAAAGCCCCTGCCCATAGCCGTGGAGGAAGCCACCGCCTTCGGCATTCTACAAGCCGCCCGCCTGCGCACCTCGAAAACCGAATACATCAGCTGCCCCGGCTGTGGCCGTACGCTCTACGACCTGCCTGGCACCATTGCGCGCATCAAGGCAGCCACCGCTCACCTCACCGGACTGAAAATCGGCATCATGGGTTGCATTGTAAATGGACCCGGCGAAATGGCCGATGCCGACTACGGCTATGTGGGCGCAGCCCGCGGCAAAGTGAGCCTGTATCGCGGCAAGGTGTGTGTTGAAAAGAACATACCTACCGAAGAGGCCGTCGAAAAACTCCTTGCACTGATTGAAAGCGACCGCCAGGGTAAATAACTGACAAAAGGGTAAATAACTGACAAACGCCTCACACGAAAAAATCCGACTTGCTCCTACAACCAGAAGCAAGTCGGATTCTTTTTTTCGTAAAAAATCAATCTACTGCGATACGGGGAAATGTGAATAACCTTCGGCCTTAAAAGGTGAAATTAAATTAAAAATCACCTCGCCACATACCGCACAAGCGGCCAATTCACGTCAGGCACCGCCAATTTAGCCCACGGCCTCAATGCCGATGGTTCACAAACAGACGGGAGTAAATTACCTCTATGATTTTACAGGGATAGCGCAACGATTCGAGCAACACGTTGCTATACACCCCATTCTGCTTGAAAGCCAACTGATGGTCAGAGAGTATCTGCTTGTGGCTCATCAATCCCTGGGTCGAAACTCCCCCCGTGCGCATGGTTACGCAATCAACCGGAATGTAGCGTGTACGAATGCGGTTAACAAAGAGCAGACGCAGCAGCAAGTCGAAATCCGACGCTATTTTGTAGCGCGTGTCGTAGCCGCCAAACTTTTCGTACACCTCGCGTCGGCAGTAAAAACTGGGATGAGCCGGCATGAAGCCCAGGCGCATCCAGCGGGGGCCAGCATGAACCCCGGGCGCATCCAGCGGCGGTGAAACAGCCGCGACGAGTAATAACGCACGCATTTTTTTAAATCGGGATCTTTCACAAAGTGAATGTCGCCATACACAGCATCCAAATTCGTATCGGCTTCAAACTGCCTGGCAATAGTGGCCAGCACCGCATTATCAGTAAAAAAGTCATCGCTGTTTAGTATGCCGACAATATGTCCCGTAGCCATACCAATGCCTTTATTCATGGCGTCATACAGTCCGTTATCGTGTTCGCTCACATATCGCAGCCGCCCTTTATACAGCGGTTCCATTTCGCGAACAATGTCCATTGTTCCATCGGTCGAAGCACCATCAATAATAATATGCTCCACATCGGAATATGATTGATTCAGTACACTTTGCATTGTGTCGCGCAAGGTGGCACTGCTGTTCCATGTAACAGTGATAACAGAGATCCTCATGAATTGGCCTTACATTTTTTTTAGAATAACACCATTGCTATGTAGGCTATGCTATATAGCAGATACAAAATTAACATAATAATTTCGAATCATTAGTAACATACAAAAGTATTTGTTTTTTTGCTTATAATGGCCCGAAATAAGTTTAAACTTTGTAATCAAACAAAGAAAAAGATTATTTCGGCAACTAACCCCTCTGCACCACGCGGCTGCCTCAGCGCGTAATGCAACCATACTGCACGTTATGATGGGTGCTATACTTCACGAACTTCTTTATAAGTGTTCAAAATTATTTTATATAATTCCTATCGAAGTATTTTTACTTTGCATTACGTTCTTGCACCGCATTTGTTTGCCCTGCGCTCAGTCACATAGCCCGCTATGCTCCTTCGCACAGAACAAACAACTACGGCACAATAACGCAATTCAAATGTAAAAATAATTTTGAACACCTACTTATCATTGAAATATAGGCCACTCATAATAGCCAATAAAACGAAGCGTTGAATACTAGCAAAAACAGCATAGTTTCAACGCTTCGTTCGTATAGTATCATTTTGTTAATCCTGACTCATCGGGCTACGATAAGGACACATCCATATCGGACCCCATCGTTCGAGAGCTAACGGATAAACTTTTTGCCCTTCTTGACAACCGGTCCATGGTAATTCTTGTCAACACGAACACCGCGCAAGTCGTAGACGGGAGAATCCTCATCAGCCTCATCGGCCAAAGAATCTGCAATGCCTGTGTTGACCACACGAACCAAGTTTCCGCCCACTTCCACATTGCCCGGATAAATTGCCTTCACTTGGTACTCCCAATAACGACCCGTATGCGTTTTCTTGTCAATATAATCCAGACAATCCACGCCTAACGGCTGTGCATTGAGCAACTGACCATTACAGTATACATTATATCCGGCAAAATAAGATGAGGCAGCATTGGGCGTGTCGAAAGGAACTGCTCGCGGAACATATTTCGCTTGGTTCTTATTCACACTTGCCACTTTCGGTGTCGAGCGGTAACGTTCAGTTTGCGCAAAAGTCGAAACCATTTCCGGTTCATTTTGCGAATCAGCAGCATAGGCTCTCAATCCCAAAGTTATGTTCCAGTTGCCATCAATGTCATTATCGCTCAGTGTTGACCATGTTTGCCCATCGGGTGAATACAAATCGCCACGTCCAGTTTTAGCCGGTCCGTCGTCATAGCCTAAAGGCACTGTGATGCTGTTGTGTTCAACGTAAACCACAGCCCGAAGTGACTTTTCGGCATTGATGCGCAAAGGCTTATCGAGTTTCACCACGTTCATGGCATTCTGTTTCAAATTCGAAACATACTTTTCGAACACCAATTCGCCTCCTTCGTAAAGCTGTACGAAGAGTACATCTGGTATTTGATTTACGAAAAATCCCACCTCGGAAATCGAAAGCGAAGCATAGGCTTGCAGGTCGGCTGCGTCCCACTGCACTCCGGCAAAATAGGCACCTCCATTGGGTAAACCTGCAGCACCCGCACTGACTCCATTGTGCCAGCGGAGTTCCTTCATTCCCGACAAGGCCGGTGCACTCCAGCACAAACGGTTGCCTTCGGTTTCTGGAGTCACCGTGAGCGGACCGGGAGTTTGATTGCCGTTGGAATAATTCACTGCTACTTCAACAGGTTCACTCCATTCGCTAACCGACGCATTGTCGTAGTAAGCCCTCACTTTGTAAGTATAGGTGCCTGGCAACAAATTATGATCGGTAAACGAAATGCCCTCAAACGGTTCATTGTTCAACTGACGGTCGTTGCGCATCACGTCATAACCATAAATCTGTCCTAACTCTGAACTGTGAATGCTCACAGCATCAATGAGTTGGGCAGCATAAGCTACGGGACAACGCAAGGCCACGTAGTGCGTAGTTGCAGGAATTGCCAAGCTGAAGCGTTGCCAGTTTTCATTCGTACGAATGGTAGCCAGTGCTATGAAGTCGGCCTCAACAGCTGTTGCGGATGATGTCAGAACCTGAATCGTTCCGTATCCCTCGGCATCATTAAGGTTACGTGCGGCAAAACTCAAGTTAAACGCTGCTTCATACTCCTTGTTCACAGGAATAATCAGTTCGCACTGCGTTTCGACTGCTGCCTGCAAAGCCTTGTCACCATGATAAGCATCAGTGGCGGTTACAGCAAAACCTTTTATCTGTAATTCATCAGGCATCGCATTTTCGAAGCTCTGGTAAACATCGGCTCCAAGCGTTGTCGGGTCAACCACCGATACGTTCACATTATAACCTTCTGAGGTCATACGTGCTTTGACATTTGTCGGAGCCTCACCTTGAACTGATGGAATGACCGTGACCTTTGCCAACGACGAAAGCGGAGATACTGTTCCGTCGACATATTGCGTCTGAATCTGGTAGGTATAATCACCTGGTTCGTTCAATGTTTCAGCAAATCGTCGGGTAGCAAGCAGTTCGGTATTCACCTTTTGGCCGTTGCGGAATACATTGTAACCTGCCAATCCCTTTACCGAACCCAAGTCAAGGAATACAAAGCGCGTTCCGCCGGATTCCTGCAAAGCCACACAGAGTAACTGTAAGCCCTCGTCTGTGGTCAATACCGACATACCTCCGGCACTTGCACCGGCCAAAGGCTTAATTGCAGTCCAATCGGTGATAGGAGCATGCCACAACATTTCGCCCGTAGCCAAATTGCGTGCACACAGTTCATACGGCCGTTCATAGCCTTGTTCAAAAGTATAAAGCACTCCGTTGTGACAGGCCGATCCGGCCGCACCCTTCAGCACGGGGCCATCGGCTAATTTAGCACCCTTTTTCGAAACGTAAATAGACGTTTCCCAGTCGCCGGTTTCAAAGCCACCGCGTCCGCCATCGAGTTCGGGAATGTATGCCAGGTGTCTGGCTATTTCCGACACTGACATGGTTTGCACCACACGCTTTTGCTCCATGTCAATTTCGTATAGATTGCTGTTTTTAGCCGTAGCGTAAAAGTGCTGACCATCGTAGGCTAAATTAAGGAAACCATTGTCTGTCTGGTCTGTCACTTTGAAACTTTCGTCAAACACTCCCTGCAACGTGTAGCGGTTAATAATGCCGGGGGCTGTATGACGGGTAGTGTAAATGTACTTGCCATCTGAGGCTATGCCCATTTCACCGGTTCGCGCACCACGGAATTGGCTGACAAATTCCGGTTTACCCTGAGGCGATACTCCGGCAGCAGTGGTAAGGTCAACAGGTATTTCGGGCGTATCGGCCAAGGGCAACGACCAGTGGAGTTCCACTTGACTATTGCGACGCAAATACGCAGTTACCTGAGCCGGAGCTATAGGCGTACCCAAATTGATTATCTTAGCCTCAACCGATGTTGAAGGCAACGATGCGTGCGCACCGGCATAATGCGAAATCACCTGATACGTGTATGTACCAGCCTCGGTCAAGCGATCGGTAAAGTTCAAGTCAGTAGTAGTGCCTATGTTTTGTCCGTTGCGCACCACACTGAAACCGGAAGGACGTTCCTCCTGATAACTTTCGTCGGGAGTGAGATGAACTGCTACATTGAAATTCGATTCGGCAAAACCTACATACGAAGCCGGATACCAGTTCTTTCCGTCCTCAGACATCAAATTGCTCTTGCCTTCAACCGTTTTTCCCTTACTAATACCCAATGGAAGCACACCGGGTTCATGAGCTACGAGGAATGCCACAATATAATGGCAACCACGCTCTATTGAAAGCGGTTCCTTAAGCTCAATGGTATTGAACTCGCCATAATTCAGGGCTTCAGTGGCAACACGCTGCGAAAGCACAGACTTTCCGTCTTTATAAATCTTAAGCGAAAGCGATTGACAACGTTGTTTGACAAACACATCTACACGGTCGAATCGCATACCGCGGTAAGCTTCGAGGTCGTTGGCATCAAAGGCCACACCTGCATAAAAATAACCTCCATCCGACAAACCGACGGCATCAGCATTCACGCCATCATCCCAGCGCAATCGGGCATCGGTATGCAACTGCGAATCGGGCTGTTTCCACTGCAGTTTCACCAAATTGTTTGCCTCTACTTTTGCTTGTAAAGCTGTTGGAGCAAAATAAGGTGCACCCACTTTTACCGATGCCGAAACCGTGTCGGTAAGTGCCGAAACTTTTTCGCCATAAACCGCTTGCACTGCATAGCAATATGTTCCGCGCAATAATTGTTTGTCGGTAAACGAAGGCTCTGCCACAGTAGCTGTTTCTACACTGTCGCGGAACACTTTGTAAGCCGTTGGGTTGCTACCGGTAGCAGCTTGCCAAGTAAGTTTCACCCCATTTTCGGCTTCCATAGCAACTGCCTTCAGAGCAGTCGGACGTGGAGCGTCTGCATCGCTGACCACATTGGCATGGAGCTTCAATGTTTGTTCCTGACGGAGTTCAGGAATCGAATGGAATGCCAGCGTTGTTGTCAGTCGGTCATTTTTCTTTGCTTTACGCATATCAAACTGCACCTTGACTTCGGTTTCCTCACCCGCTTTGAGCGTTCCGGCCATGGGCTGAATGCTGTACCAGTTATCGAAATCGGCCATACGGTAAGTGAAAATGCGCGCCGGCGACTGTTGCAGGATACCAACCATCGTAAGTTGGCCCGACACAAGCTGTGTGGTCAGTTCTATGCCACCCAAATTATTGGGCATTTCAAGCACACCCGTTTTATAGCCGGGAACATCGGTTGCAGTGTGTTCAACGGCTGTCAGTCGACGATTGTTCAGATCGTACTGCAACAGTTGCACCTTATCAATCTTATTATAGCCCGACGAATTTAAATTGCTGAGCCACAAATACGGACCACCCGGTGTTACATTGTCGAACGCCGAACCAATCACGCCGATATTGGCCGACTGATCGTCTATACTGAAAAAGTCGACTTTGACATTACCTTCGCGGTCAATACGTCCGATATGTGTCCAGTCGCCCACCCAAAATTCATCGTTGCGTGGGTCGTAAGCCATGTGCGTAATCGTAAGCTTAGGTTTGTTTTTAACCTTAAATTCGCGAATCAAACGCTTGTTTCGCAAATCAAGCTCGAATACCGTATTCGTAAGGTCTGAACCGTAAAAGTAAGTACCATCGTAAGCTAAATCGTAAAGTTTGAAATACATACCCGGAACAGAGAACTCTTCAATAAAGCGTCCTTCGCGGCTATACTTGTAGAATTTTCCTAACTGGTAGTTCGATGTAGTATAGAAAAATTCGCCGTCAAATGCCACACTCGATTGCAAATCGCCCGAAGCATCGAATGTCTGTCCCACCTCGAAGCGTTTCGATACATCACCACTGCCTACTTGCAGCGTCGGCTCCAAATTCCATTGCAATTCGCCATCGCCATTATTCGTCAGTTTCAGCGTGCGTGTGTCAATTTGTTCTGCTGCAAGTTCTGCTGTCAAGTTCATTTCACTCCACGAAACAACGGGACGCAACAGTGTCAAATTCAACGTGTTCGATGCTGTGGCAGTGAAATCCCAGGTTGTTTGCAACATATTGCAACCTGCTGCTTCAGCCTGCACTTCGTAAGTGCCGTATTCCAAACGGTCAAAGTGCAATTTACCCGCAGCATCTGTCACACCCTCATAGCGCGCACCATGATTGGCTACCAGACTGACACGAGTATGCGGCAAAACCTCTCCACCCGAGGTGGTTAGAATGTCAGCCACAGCGGTCGAGGGGCACCACACCTTGACATCATCAACATACCAATAGTTGATATAGAACGGATTGTTGCCATGTGCGCGGAAACGCACGTAGAAAAAGTTCGCACCTTTCAAGGCATCCGACAAAGCAAATTCGTAAGTACGCCAATTAAAGCTGCCCTGCTCGTTCGGAATATCCTCAAGTGTATGCCAGGTTCTGCCGGCATCGGCCGAAATCTCAATAGCCAAAAAGTTTCCCGTATGTTTCGGGTCATTGTCCAAACGAACTTCGCAGCGCAAATAGGTATTATCTGGTTGCTGCGTGCGCAATTCCGTAGTAACCAAATTCTGTGCATAATCATTGCCAATCCGCGAATACGGATAACAGGCTGACCAATCAACCAAACCGTATGGATAATAGTCATTGCGCCACAGGTTATCATTGCCTTTATCATCAACAGGTGTGGTCCATCGCGAAGGATCAATTACACCCGAATCAAAATTATCTTCGAACGGCAGCAAACGGATGTCGGGTACCACCACACTGAGCGGTTCTGTGGTTTTACCCACTGTTCCATCGGTCATTACCGCTTCAATGGTATAAACATAGCTGCCATAATCGGGCACTTCGTCGGTAAAGTTTGTTTCGGTTAGCAAAACCTTATTCACCTTCACGCCATCGCGCAGCAAATTAAAGCCCGCCAGTTTCACCTTACCCTCGGCCATGGGTTGAGCCTTCGGACGGATTTGGTTCGTACCAACAAACAAATCGTCGAGCATAAACATAAATGCTTCGTGCGACACGCAGTTAATACAAACGTATCGAGCCTCCTTGGGAATGGTGTAAGCATAAAGAGTCCAGGCAGCCGGAGCCTCCTCATAGTCGCCCTTCTGTACAAAGCGAAAATCAGAGGGACGCGTTCCTGTAGTTGAATATCCCACACGGAAACGTTCCTTACCATAACTCTCTGTATAGCTACGGGCACGGAAACTCACTTGAAAATCTTCATCGAAATTCAGTTCGGGAGAAATCAGATAATCGTTATTTCCTCCGTCGACTGTAAAGTCGATAAGCATTTTTTGTCCGGAAAAAGGCTTAATATCGGGCCAATCGGCAGTCGAAGGCGATGTTTTTGAAGGATTGAACACGATGAAAGCCATACGCTGCCCCTGATTGGGGAAGTCTGCCAATGTCCAAGTGTATGTTTCTTGATTATCAGCATCGATATACTGCCAATTAGCCGTTCCCGGCGAATTGATTACAAAATCGGGGTGCGCTTCGAAGTCGTCGAACACTCCATTCACAGGTTCCGGGTTGTTCCAACTGACCGACACCTTCTTATTATCCACTCCCGAAAGCGTAAGTTTAAAATCAGCATTCAGAACCTTGGGCTGAGCATTTTGTTTGACAAAAGCCTGAGCAGCAGGCGGAGGAGTTATATGTTTGGCACGCGTCTTTTGTCCGCCAGTTTGCGCTCCAACCTGAAGCGAAGGGAACAAAAAGCACAAAGCAAATAGAAACTTTTTCATTGTACCTTAATTTTACGTTTAAAGCAGATGCTATGCAGGAGAGGCAAAAAACAGAAGCACTGAAAATAAGCGTTTTCGGAATAAGCGCAAATTATCGCACCCTGTTTCTTTGTCCTCTTACCCATTATATTGTGGCTGTTAACCAGTGAAAATACTAAACAGTAATGCTATGGCTGTCTGCCTATCACAATGCCCCGATAACCTTCAAGATAAACTGCAGTTTCAGTTGAAGTGGGCACAAAGCGTTTGAGCAAACGTCCGTCGGTGGCATAAAGCGAAACCGGTTTGTTGGGCGTCAGTCCTATCAACCGAACCCAACCATCTTTACACAAAGTGCGAGCCATACGTTGCGTAGGCTGTTGGTCACGCTGTATTTCACCAATGCCCTGCACTCCATGCTGATAGAAAGCAGGAGCCGAGGCATCATAGAACAAATAACCATCGCCGGCATACACTTGAATAGCATACTTTTTACCACTTAAAAATTCGCCAGGAGTTTGTTCACCAATAAACATTGAGGTTCCATCTACACCTCCCTGTGCCAACGGATTCCAAACAGTGCCGTCGGTATAGCCGATAGTAAGGTTACGCAACGTCAGCACGCGACCGCCATATTCCGTTTTAAAACGCAAGCGGGTGTAACGTTTGTCTGCAAGGTTACGTTTCAAGTCAATTAACGACCCCTCGGCATCCGACACCGAAATACGGTAAAGTTCGCCAACGCGCTCCCATACGGTGCCATCCACAGAACCTTCGACACTGAAAGTTGTTGTACCTCGCGGTCCTGCGGAACAAAGAAGGAATTTCAAGTCTGTTATACCATCAGCAAAGGTGCTTGTTTCCACTTCGCTCGACGAAATAAAACGCAGAAATCCCGTACCCGTTTCCACCTCGCCACTGAGGTTTTCCATGCGTTTTTCGGGTAAGAATTCGACAACTTCCTTCGGAGTATTAGTCACTTCGTAAAAGTCGAGGAAATACTTACTGGCGTTGTCAACTGAGGTCCATTCACTGTAAAGTCCGCCCTCAACAGCCGTGAACTGCACTATTTCAGGAGTTTCCAAGCGGTTCGTAAGCATTACCTGCCAAATCCACAGCATACCTTGCAGTTTTTCGCTCTTAACAGCCAAAGCCACATACACGTCTTTACCGGCAAAATCCGAAAGGTCAACCTCCTCAACATACTGTTCGTTGAAGTGATCGGCTATCGATACAGACTTTACGAGATGAAAATCCTCGGGGCGGCGTGTCGTGGTCGAAACATACACTTCCAAGCGTTCCACATAATTAGGGTCAGTTACTCCACGCACAAAGTAAAGCGTGCCCCGTTGGGGAATGTGCATTTTTTCCGAAACCAACCAATCATCGGCATTATTCCAGTAATCAAACTGGTAAAGCATGCCTCGCGTTGCTTCATCGTAAATCCAGGTTGTACCATCACCATTCCGGTCAATTACCTTCCAGCGGTCAGGTTCACCATCCACCCAAGTCATAAAGTCAAGCACACCGGGTGCCTGCAAAGGCTCGTGTTCTGTTCTAACGGGCAAGGAAGCTCCATACACCACCGCACCATCGCCAAGCGTCATATACGCACGCACATAGTAACGTGTTGCCGGTTGCAAGTTCGTCAGTTTATAATTCACCGAAGCCGCCTTTTCCAAGGCTACGTGTTCATCATCACAAGTAGGAAATTCCTTAGTCGTACTCCAGCAAAAACCCATTTCCTTCACAGCATCTGCCCCACTTACAATCTGGGCTCCCACCTCGATACTTTCAGCCGTAACGCCTACACTGCCAGGAGGCAAAGTTTGAATAAACGGCGTATTTTCCACTCCTCCTTTCACACAAAAATGTATCAAGCCATTCTCATCCTCGGTAATGCGCGTAATGGGAGTGCGCAACTTGTTGCCCGTCCAGCTCAGTGCCTCAGGATGCGTTTCATCGGTAAAGTCAGTAGTTCCCGTAATGCCCGGATAAGTATCGCCTTTACGAGTAAGTGCATCATCGACGCCGTCGGCCGGTACAATGTAAAGACACCGATGGTTCGCATTGTTATTGGGTCCATTAACATTCCAATACTTTTGAATGCTTTCGGTGGTAAAATCATAATGATAAACCAGCAAACCATGTGCCGGAATATAAGCATCCCACCCCGTTTTCTGGCGATTTTCGAGTACAAACCAATCGCCGCCTTGTGTGTAAAGGTCGCGTTCGGGCTGTGCATCGATGTAGCGTGCCTCGTTCTGATTGATAGGAAGCAACGTCACATCTTCAGCCTTGTTGACGGGAGTTAAGTCGAGCCAGCCCATTTGTTGACGCTCAAAAGCCATCAGGTAAGGCGGAGTGCGCGAATTATTATTATAACTTCCCGAAGCATACAGGCTAAAATCGCCCGGGTCCACACCAATACCGCCATTATAGCTGTCGGTGTCGTAAGTATCGCAAAATCCTAACACATGGCCAAATTCATGAACGAACGTACCAATACCATCCATTTCGGCACCATCAGCACCAACCAGTTCGGCCGAAACTGCATAATTGTTGACCGTTATTCCATCCACTTGGAACGCCCGATTAGTGGCATTCAAGTTATAAGAGTGTGGCCACATATTCACAGGGTTGCCCGATGATGCTTCGCTATATCCCGAGTAAATAACGTTTACATTGTCCATGAATCCATCGCCATCGTTATCGAACTTGGCAAAATTGATTTCCGGATGCTCTGCTTTGGCTTTCTGTACAGCTTCAATAACCATAGCTTCCGGATTGTCGTCAGAACCGGTTTCGGGATTATTGGCCGCATAATAGGTTTCTTCGTGATCGAGTTTGTAAGGACCCAGCACAGTAAAATGCGGAATAAACTGGCTCATGGAATTATCGCGGTAATAATCCTTAACCGAGCCCGTTCCACCATTCACACTATAATTGGGTTCGTTCAGCCACCGTTCAAAATCGAGCGTATTGAAATTCAATTTACCATCGGCATATTCCACTATAATTACCAGATAATTGCTCTCGTCAGCAACCGACGACGCCCTTACTCGACGCATTTTTTTCGTATTGAGTATCTGCTCGGGTGCCTTCAACTTAAGTTCAGGTCGCGGTCCGAACAGCCGGAAAGCATCGGCCATGCGATTGATGGGCTGAAGGGTTTTGAGCAACTCTTTTTCCGAAGCTGTTCGACGGTCGTTAGGGTGAACGCGCTGCGCGGTCATCACCCGTCGGGCATTTTTTTCGTCCACTCTTACATAGCGAAAATAGCCCTCGCGGTCACGCTGAACCAAAAATCCGTCGAGCGTCGTTACATAATTAAAATTTTCATCCCCATGAATGCGCACAGTCAAGGTGCTACCATCTGGGAGTCTGACTGCTACAGGGCGCGGATTGGCCTTAATGGCCCATGCACTCCCGGCAGATGCCAGCATAAGGCTGGCTGTCAGAAACAAACGAACAAGTGATTTGTGCATAAATAAACGTTTTACTTGTACGAAATATATTGAGTTAATCGCTATCTGTATGAATTTTCTCGCCACTGTTTTGAATGTTATTCACTGAAAAACAAAAGAATACATTCAAAACAGGGCGAAAAAAATAAAAATATCGGTTTGAAAATTCAAACTGTATGGTTTTTTACATCACAGCTATTTTTTTACCATTGACCACATACACTCCCTTAGGCAATCTGACACCCTGTGCAGCACCACCTTCGTAGCATTTGCGACCATCCATATTGAATACCTTAACCGTAACACCAACCGGAGCATAGAGCACTCCATTCAGCACGCGAACATCATTGCCCGACGGAACCATAGCTTCGGCCACTCCGGTTACAATGTTGTCGCCCGTTACCAGCAGCGTCACACCGCCTGCATAGGTTTGCTGCACGCACAGCAAGTACTTGCCCTCGGCAGCTTCGGCACAGTCAAAAGTCAGTTCATAGCACCCCGTATTGGTTTCGCTATTGAAATTATAGGTACTCATGGCCACGGGTTGATTCAAATTGCCTTCAGCAAAAAGCTGAGCATCAAAGTAATCGCTCGAATTTTTATTGCAAACGCTGAAGGTTCCTGCTTTCAGTTCAACAAAATACCAAGTAGGCGTTTGGCGCGATGACTCTGGCACTATTACTTCACCGGCCTTTAAAGGAATGGGCATCAAACTGCTTTCACCGGGCTTGAAATCGACGAGTTCAAGCGTTACTGTCTTGTTGGGCTGTGCCGAAAGCGATACTACGTTGACATACACTTTGTCGCCTTCAGCCACATTGAATGTGCCGCGGAATATCGTTTCGCCTCCCTCTGTACCTCCGTAAGTGGCAATAGGTTGCAAATAACCATCGTTAATGCGCACCGACACCATCGTAGATTTTGAATAGTCGGCACTGCGTTCAAAAATCAAGTCAGACGTAACCGTCAGTTTACCGGCCTTTGGCACTTCAAGTAAGTACCAGCGATTCATGCTTTGTTCGGGCAGGTTTATCACGTTTTCTTTCACCAAAATCGGGTTGTCGGCCGACTCTCCCTCTGCGAAAGCCGTTTCGGTCAGCACAAAATAACTATTTTCGGTAATGTTGCTCATTTCTATGATATAGCGCACACCTTGTTGTGCCTGCACCCGCGTAACCATTCCTCGCTTCTCGGTTTCATAGAAACTGCTTCCCGTTTCGTCACGCGGAAATTTCACTTCGATGAAAGGCTCTGTTTCGATTTCGAGCCAACCATTTTGCGTGGCAGTATAGCTAAAATATTTTACCGAACTTTCAGCCACCGAGTTCTCACCCGCCACAGCAGGCAACGGATTCGAAATCACATCGCCCGGAGCAATGTCGTTGAGCTGCACGTTGAAGGCAAAACCATTACGTCCTTCTTGGCATTTCCAACACAGAATGTAAGTTTTGCCGCCTTGCAATTCGCTAGTCAGCGTGGTGGTTCCACTGGCTATCGGCGTATATGAATTAGACTGATTGTAAAGCGTCATACCGGTTGCGGCATTTAAAATACCTGCTTTCGTGGCATCAACCTGCAACATCTTTCCACCTCCTTCGGGCACACTGACCACATAGTAATATTGGCCATTATACAAGGGTACGCTATTTTCGCCTTCAACGAGTGGTGCAGGCAAGTCGAAACGGTCGCCCGCCTGTGCAGCTTCTTCCTTCAGCGTAAAATGTTCGTCAGCAGCAGTGGCCTCGGTTTTGTCGATACAAAACAGAATGGGCTGTTCGGGCTGTACGGCAAAGCGAAGCAACAGATGACCCGTGACACTGATGCGAGGCTGATAGTCGCTACACGAACCATAGACGCTGACCGTTCCACCCGGCAAGCCTGATTCCGACGTAAGCGAAACGTAACCTTCGGCATCGGGCATCACCTGATACCAATACTTGCCGGCCTCTTTCGGCAATACATTATCGGCTGTCAGCGTAGCTGCAAACGGGCAATCGCAAGTGGCACCCTCAATGGGATGGGTTAAGGTTAAGGTTGCCATAGTCGGGCTGCTCAGTTGGGTTTTTATAATGTAAGTTTTGCCGCCTTCGACCGCTACTTTGCCCATATAAGCAGAATAATTGGAAGGCACGCTGCTGAAATTTACAGTAGTAGAAGCACCGTCGCACCCTTCGCTCACACTGGCCGACGATAGGTAAGTGGCAAAACTCATTTCAAGCACACCACTTTCGCCTGCTTCATAGGCTATGTAGGTGGGATTTTGCTCGTAAGTGGTGCGGTCGTAATAACTCGGTACAAAGCATTCACAACCATCAGTTGCCACAACGGGGTCGGTACACACACGGCCTGCATCGATACGGCAATCCTCGCTAGCTGCCGTGAACGACATGCTTTGCGTGTCGTAAACACTTGCCGCAACAACAACCGTAGAACCTTCGGCTATAGGAAAAACACTTTTCAAGCCATTGTCGAGCATTACGCCTTGAACAGCCGTGTTGTAAGTGCCATCAGTCGATACTTGAAGGCTTACCGATTGCGATGATTTTTGCAAGGTAAGCAACTGACTTTTTCCTTCGGGTGCGGTATATTTATAATAAACCGTTTGTTGTCCTGCTTCTGCAAAGGTATAACTGTTCTCGCCGGTTTGCAGTTCAAGAGCTGTATCTACAGTTGTTTGTGAATAGGAGGAAAGTGTTGCAAAACTCATTCCTGCCATAAGTAGCCAATGTTTCATAAGCGTAAAGAATTGAGTGAGTTATACTTTTCTGATTTGAGTGATTATATTGAAGTCGTCTAAACTTTTCTGACGAGGATTTGATTTGGAGATTTATCTCTTCTAAATTCAATCTTCAACTTCATTTTCTGCCAGATAATGTAAAAAAACAGTTCACTAACATCAGGAACATCATAACAACTACATATCAAACAGCGTGCTTCATCATAATTGCTGTTAATGATGAAATAAATCTATGGCTGATTGATTCTGTAAGTTTATGTTGAAAATTGTTTTTATTGGGCCTCGTAAAAATAAATAAAAAACTCCTGCTTATAACCGTATGTTTGAATACTGATTATTTCGTAATGTGCTGATTTTGAAGAATAGTCAGGAAAATACTGTTTTTATCTATCAACCTCAACCCAATCAATCATTCAGCGAAATTCTTGATGCAAATGAGTTGTTTTAGTGAAAAAAATTTGAGTATGAGTTAGAGTAAAGTTCGTTGTCCGTATGAATCTTGCTACTTGCCATTCGCCTGAGAGCGAACAAGTTGTCGGTCTGTACTATCAAAAAAGTGGTACATACTTTATGATAAATGGTATATTATCCACATTCTGAAAAACTAAGACTGACTTTTTTCAGTGCTAACTAATCGCATCATAGGCTGTAAATGGATTGTTAGGCTTTTCGGTTTGTTAAAACTATTAAAATGTATAGGTAAGATTAGAAATAAGAAATGTGAAATACTCTGATTTATGTTATTTAATTGATTTCTATTTACTTTTTGTCATATTTTCGCTATTACACTGATTTTCGTCAGCTTCATTGTAATATCGTTTGGTTGCAAAGTTATCTTTTTATTTCATTTTTCAAAAACATTTCAGCAAAATTTCATAATATTTCCATCTTTCTCGGTTGTCTACAAAGATTGTTTTTAGTTCAAAGCCTTTCTCATAATAACCTTTTTTACGAATAAGCAATCATATAACTTCAAAACTAACTTTTTTACATTGGGAAAACTACTAAAACGTAACTGTGACCTAAAAATCAATCTGACAAATACAATTCTGTGAAAAGAAAGTGCTAAAGGATACAAATAATTTACTCAATCTGCCTAAAAGAACGTATCTAAAAAAATGGCACCGACATTCTGAATATTAGTTCCGAGCTTGTTAGAATTAGTTCCGCGATTGTCGAAATTAGTTCCGAGCTTGTTCAATTTAGTTCCGAGCTTGTTTCAACAATCGCGGAACTATTGAGAATTAGCACTTTCAGAAATTACAAAAAAAAGCATATCCCAAATGCTTAAATCACTCAAAAATGAATCATGACATAATAAAATACATGACCTACAGATACAAAAAAAGCCTGTCAGGCGTACCGTACGAGCGGTGGGCCTGACAGGCTGAATTATATTCGTATGTCATGCGCTTACTTGCCAAGGGGCACTGACAAACCGAGCGATACGCTGGTGTTTGCTTTGTTCAAGGGGATGAACTGCTTGCTGACCTTGCCGAAGAAGCGGTCGGTTCCGATGAAGAAGTTGAAGTGCTTGGCACGGAAGTCGAGCACAAGACCACTGGTGAAACCTGCTGTACCACCGGCCATGTTCCAGGCGGCTTCAAACCACTTCACAGGACGAACAGCGGCTGTAAGCTGGGCCTGATGGTGGGCAAACTTGCCGGCCATGCGGCTGGTGTAGAGGAAACCGAAACGGAGGTTGCGATAAACGGGCAGGGTGTATTCGGCACCGAGGTTGATGGTGGCTGCCAGGGCGTGCGACTGCGACTTCTTTCCGTCTTCGTAAACCGAGAAGATTTCTTCAAGGTCGTCGGTCAAGGCGTCGAGCTGATCGTCGAGCTTGTTGTTACCCGTGTCTTCGCCACCGGCGTAGATGGGGTTCTTGAAACCGTCGAAGGTCCAGTTACCGGCTGATGATGCCATGTAGGTGTTGCTCCAGCTGATGAAACCGAGGTCGGTGATGGCTGCGCTGACCATGAGGTCGGGCATTACCTGATAGGTGGCACCGAGGTCGAAGGCCATACCAAAACCTGAGAGCGAGGGCTTGAACTCGTCAATTCCGCTGATGCGGCGACGGCCGTTGGCGTCGTTCTTCGAGGGGTCTTCATACTCGAGCGTCGAGTTCATGAGCGATGCTTGCATCTGGATGTCACCGTCGATGTTCCAGTGATCGTCTGAAAGGTGAAGGTTGAGCTTCTTGGCATCGAGGTCGGCATAGGCTGCACCAAAGAGGAATTTGGCCTTGGCACCTACGGTAATCTGGTCGTTGATTTTATGTGAGTGTCCTAATGCCAATTCCAGGAAACTTTCGGAGCGGATGCCGAGTTCGTCGATTTGATAGTCGGTTTTTTCGCCAGCGGTTTTCATGAACTCGAAAAGGCTCTTCGGGAGCGAGATGCCGGTGTTCGAACGGAGGTTCAACTCTACGCTGTTGACACCGCCGAATGCCTTGAAACCTACACCTACGAGCTGGTACTTGAGGTTCAGTGACAGGCGCGACTTATCGTTGAGTCCGCCGAGGAACTCAGAGGCACTTACGTCGGGGTGCATGAAGGTGGTAAGGTTGCGGTTGTCTACGCCGTAGCCCTGCCAGGTAGGTTGCATTTTGTAGACGAAGGTTTTGAGTCCGAAGTTCGAGGTAGTTCCGAGGTTGAAGTTACCCAAAACGAGGGGAATGTTGACATAGCTTTCGCTGAGCAATGCCGGGTTCATTTCGTGTCGGTTAACCGACGTTTCCATGAAGTATGAGGTTCGCAAATCCTGGGCAGCAGCGGTCAGCGCCATTGTTGCGCCCATTGCGAGGGTGAATATTTTGTGTTTCATTGTTTATGTTGTACTGATGGTAAGGAGGGGTGATGATTAGTTGAAATCGGCAATAATCTGACCTTTCAGGCGTACCTTTACGTTGGTGAATTCAAGGTACTGCGTTGAATAGAGTTTGTGCGTTTCGGTGCTTTCGCCGCTTGCAGCATTGATGTTGAACATGAAGCGGTCGATTTTACGCAGCAAATAGGGGTCAGACAGGGTTGCATCGATTTGTAGTGAGGTTTTGGCCTCAGCCTTACCGTCGGTGCTGGCGGGAATGTTGGCCTTGTCGAAGGTAACACCGGGCACGGGGTTTCCGTCGACGTCGACAGCCGTAATGGTGGCAACAAGGTCGAGGGGAATGGTGTTGTTGACATCGGCCGTCACACGCACGCCTTCGGCAGCATAATCTTCGAGGTCGTCCTTCATGCTGTCGGTTGAGTCGTTGTAGACGATAACGAAACCGTTGTTGAATTCAAAGGGTACGAACACGTTGTACTTGGCCTTGGCATTGTAAGTTTGGCCGAGGTTCACGGTGTAGGGTTTGTCCTGCACGGCAATGCGTCCTTCCTTCATGTTGACCTGAATTTCGTCGGGAAGAGTTTCGAAGAGTTTGGTGATGTTGTCTACCTGCTGGTGCTTGGCATCTTTCACTACGCCATCGGGGTCGTAGGCTTCGTTCTTTTGGTGATAGTAAACAGTTGAGAGCTTCTTTTCATCAATCGAGATTTGAGGAAGTACCACCGATTTGGGGAAGGTTTGGTCGCCAGCCTTTACCGAGGTGAGTTGCGCACCGAAGTTAATGCCCACGGGAATCTGGGTGAGGTCGGCCATAAACTTGATGGTGGGGTTTGCAGCATTCACGCGCACAGCCTCGTCGGTGAGGAAGTCGGGCAAAGATTCCTTAATGTTGATGGGTTTGATTTCGGGGTTGATTTCGGGGTTGAACACACCAATTGCCTGTTCCACGCGTACGTCGGTGCCGAGACCAAGCTGGAGGTCGAACACTACGTTGGCATAGTCGCCCTGACCGTTGCCAAGGTCCTTGTGCATGGTGAAGTTTTCGGTAGTGCGGAAGAACACCTCGCCGTCGACCGAAGTGGCAGTCATTACGTCGGGGAGGCTGATTTTGCCGTTTTCAACCACACCGGCTTCGCCAAACACGGCTTTGTTGACTACGAGGCGGCAAATTTCGGCATTGCTGTAATCGAGGCGGCCGTTCTTGAGGCTCAGCGTGTTGTTGGTGCTGTTGTAGTTCCATTCGTTCGAAACTTCCTTTACGGTGATGAACTTGGGAAGCTGAATCACGAAGTTGGCAAGATGGTCGATTTTAACTCGCATGTTGGGCGAGTTTTCCATATTCATCTTGAAGACAATGGGCGTTTCTTCGGTAATAACCTCTGAAACAGATACGATGTCGGACTGCACCTTTACGTTGAAGTCGGCATTGGCACTACCTTCAGCCTTACCGCCAAACACTTGGTTAGCACCGACGGGCACTTCGGTAATGCCTGCGGGAATCTGCGACTGGTCCATCTGTTCCAACACGCCATCGAACGTCAGTACGGGCTGGTTGGTGCGGATGTTGGTGTTTTCGAATTTAGCGTTTACGTTTTCAACGCTCACATTAAAGTCGGTTTCGCCATCTTCGACAAGGTAGTAAAAGTTTGAGTTGTCGAGTTTAACGGTTTCATCCACGTCGATGATGTTGTTAAGATACACCTTTTCAGTGTTACCCAACTTCACGCTCAGTCCTTCACTGCCGAGGCCCATAGTGAGGTCAATGTTGTCCAAGTCGTAGTCGCTGTCAACACAGCCCGTAGTGAGCAATACACTACCAGCACATACAGCTCCCACATAAAACCATTGCTTAAAGGGAATAAATGACATACTTAAATAGTCGTCCCTTAAGAATATCTTT
>FR901768.1 GCA_000437675.1 Prevotella sp. CAG:891 | reverse complement strand
AAATCTTCGTCAGAAAAGTTTAGACGACTTCTATATCTGATCTTTGAGAATCGACAGATGACTGGGTGCTTTACTTGATGTTGCCCACCTTAATCAGGTATTCGGCAATCTGTACGGCATTGAGTGCTGCTCCCTTGCGAATCTGGTCGCTGACAATCCAGAATGAAAGTCCGTTGGGGTTAGCCAAATCCTTGCGGATACGGCCTACGTAAACGGGGTCTTTGCCTGCGAGGAAGAGCGGCATGGGGTATTCCTTCTTGGCGGGATCGTCCATGAGTACCAGTCCGTCGCCTTCGGCAAAAGCACGGCGGGCATCTTCCACTTCGATGGGACTTTCGGTTTCGACCCAAATGGCCTCGGAGTGTGAACGGAGTGAAGGCACGCGCACGCAGGTGGCCGAAGTGAGGCAGTCGGTGTGCATGATTTTCTTCGTTTCGTTGTACATCTTCATTTCCTCCTTCGTGTATCCGTTGTCCTGGAATACGTCGATTTGCGGAATGAGGTTGAATGCCAACTGGTATGCAAACTTTTCAACCTTTACGGGTTCGCCGGCGAGCACCTGACGGTACTGTTCCATGAGTTCGTCCATGGCAGCTTGTCCGGCACCGCTTGCAGCCTGATAGGATGCCACGTGTACGCGCTTGATGTGGCTAAGACGTTCGATGGCTTGCAAAGCTACTACCATCATGATGGTGGTGCAGTTAGGGTTGGCAATAACGCCACGCGGACGGTTCAGCGCATCCTCAGCGTTGCATTCAGGTACTACCAAGGGTACATCTTCGTCCATGCGGAAAGCCGAAGAGTTGTCGATCATCACCGCACCGTATTTGGTAATGTCGGCTTCGTATTCCTTTGAAATGCCGGCACCGGCTGAGGTGAACACCACGTCAACGCCTTTGAACGCATCGCCGTGTTTGAGTTCCTGCACGGTGTAATCCTTACCACGGAAAGTGTAAGTGTTTCCTGCACTGCGGCTTGAACCAAAGAGCAGCAGATTGTCAATCGGAAATTCGCGTTCGGCCAATACGCGCAAAAATTCTTGGCCCACGGCACCGCTGGCGCCCACAATGGCTACATTCATATCCTATAATATATAATGTGTTAGTTTTGTTTCGTGTAGTGTTTGGGTTTCGTGTAGTGTTTAGATGGGCTGACAAGGTGGTGTGCCAAACGTGATTTACGCTTTGGCAAACGATTGGTTGGTTTGGTAATATTTTGTCAGCCAAATTGCCGAATATGTAGTCCGACAACTGCAAAATTACAACTTTATTCTGACGTGATTTGCGGAATGGGTACAAAAAAAGAGACAAACGCTCGTTTTGCGGGCATTTGTCTCTTTTTCTAGCTTGTTACACGGGGCAATGAGTCTTCATCGCCGGTGTGTTGTAGGGTATTACTGGAGTTTCTGCTTAACTTCAACTTCCTGGAAGGTTTCGATGATGTCGCCTTCCTTGATGTCGTTGCAGTTGGTCAGTGAAATACCGCATTCGAAGTTTGTCGTAACTTCCTTCACGTCGTCTTTAAAGCGCTTCAAGGCATTGATTTCGCCCGTGAAGATAACGATACCGTCGCGGATAAGGCGAGCCTTGTCTGAACGTTTTACCTTACCGTCGAGCACGTATGCACCGGCCACGTAACCCACTTTGGAGATGTGGTAAACCTGACGTACTTCGATGTTGGCAGTAATTTCTTCCTTGATAACGGGTTCGAGCATACCTTCCATAGCTTCCTTCACGTCCTCGATGGCATCGTAAATTACCGAGTACTGACGGATTTCGACACCGTCGCGCTCGGCCAGCTTGCGTGCCTGCTGTGAGGGACGTACCTGGAAACCAACGATGATGGCTTCTGAAGCAGCAGCCAGGGTAACGTCGTTTTCGCTGATCTGACCCACGCCCTTGTAGATAACCTTGATGACGATGTTCTCGGTCGAGAGCTTGATGAACGAGTCGGCGAGTGCTTCGACAGAACCGTCCACGTCGGCCTTGACAATGAGGTTGAGTTCGTGGTAAGAACCCATCTTGAGTCGTTTACCAATCTTTTCAAGGGTAAGAACTTCGCGCGTACGGAGATCCTGTTCGCGCTGCAACTGTTCGCGCTTGTTGGCAATTTCGCGAGCCTCCTGTTCGGTTTCCATTACGTGGAACTGGTCACCGGCCTGCGGAGCGCCGTTGAAGCCGAGCAGGGTGGCGGCCATTGAAGGACCTACTTCCTGAATGCGCTGACCACGTTCGTTGAACAAAGCCTTTACACGGCCATAGTTCGTACCGGCCAGCACTACGTCGCCCTGACGGAGCGTACCGTTGGCCACAAGCACAGTAGCTACATAGCCACGGCCCTTGTCGAGCGATGATTCAATCACCGTACCTACAGCCTTGCGGTTGGGGTTGGCCTTGAGTTCGAGCATGTCTGCTTCGAGCAGCACCTTTTCGAGCAGGTCGCTTACGCCCAGACCTTTCTTGGCCGAAATGTCCTGGCTCTGGTATTTACCGCCCCATTCTTCGACGAGGAAGTTCATGGCAGCCAGTCCTTCCTTGATTTTGTCGGGGTTGGCGTGTGGTTTATCTACCTTGTTGATGGCAAACACGATAGGCACATTGGCAGCAACTGCGTGGCTGATAGCTTCCTTGGTCTGCGGCATGATGTCATCGTCGGCAGCGATGATGATGATGGCGATGTCGGTTACCTGAGCACCGCGGGCACGCATGGCGGTAAATGCTTCGTGACCCGGTGTGTCGAGAAAGGTGATTTTGCGTCCGTTTTCGAGC
The DNA here is from genome assembly GCA_000437675.1 of Prevotella sp. CAG:891. Lineage (GTDB taxonomy): Bacteria > Bacteroidota > Bacteroidia > Bacteroidales > Bacteroidaceae > Alloprevotella. Next base: position 20,339 of record FR901768.1, on the reverse strand, counting down.
GTTACGTTGTAAGCACCGATGTGCTGCGTAATACCACCGGCTTCACCGGCAATGACATTCGACTTACGGATTTGGTCGAGCAACGACGTTTTACCGTGGTCAACGTGACCCATCACGGTAACAATTGGTGCACGGGGTTCGAGATCTTCCGGATTGTCAGCCTCTTCTGCAATGGCTTCCTGTACGTCGGCCGATACGTATTCAGTTTTGAAACCAAATTCTTCGGCAACGAGGTCGATGGTTTCGGCATCCATACGTTGGTTGATACTAACCATGATGCCGATGCTCATGCACGTACCGATAACCTTCGTTACAGGCACGTCCATCATCTGTGCCAGCTCGTTGGCTGTTACGAATTCCGTCAGTTTCAGGATTTTGCTTTCAGCCTTGGCTTCGCGGCGTTCCTCCTCGGCACGAGCGTGCTGCATTTCGCGTTTTTCCTTACGGTACTTTGCACCCTTACCGCCTTTTTGTTTGTTGGTCAGGCGAGCCAGCGTTTCCTTAACCTGCTTGGCTACGTCTTCTTCCGTAACTTCGGCTTTTACTTCTTTAGCTTTGCGGTTACGATCCTTGGCATTGCGTTTCGAAGCATTTTGTCCTCCGTTCTGGTTATTGCGGTTTTGGTTATTTCCGTTATTGTTGTTGTCGCGTCGTTTGTTGCCGTTGTTGCCATTGGCATTTTTGGGTTGGTTAGCCGCATTGTTTACGTCCACGCGTTCGTTGCCGATGCGCGTACGTTTTTTGCGCTGTCCGTTTTGTCCCTGCGCATTTTGTGCGTTGTTGCCCTGTTGTCCGCCGGCAGCCTGACCGTTTTTACGTTCTTTGCGGCGTTCTTCTTTCGATTTCTTTTTCGGACGCGTTGTAGGATTGATAGCACTCAGGTCGATAGTACCGAGCACCTTGGGTCCTGTGATTTCACTCTGCGTATGGAGTTTGAACACGCCGTTTTCCTCTTCTCCGATAGATTTGGCACGTTCTTCAACGCTGGGGCGTTCGTTGTTTTTATCAGCTTTCAGCTGTTTGTTTACTACTTCAGCGTTTTCAGTAGTTTGTTGTGCTTTGTGGTCGTCAGCCATTTGTTTATTGGGTTGTTCGGCTATTTTTTCAGCTTTTTGTTTCGTGGTGTTATCTGCAGGTTTGTTGACAGCTTTTTTAGCATGGTTGTTATCGAGGTCAATTTTTCCTTTTGCCACGATGTTTGGGCGCATATCTTCGGGCACCACAGTTTTTATCATCTCCGGTTCCTGTTTTTTGCTATCCTGGGCAGAATGTGCATGCTTTTTATCCTGTCGGTTCTGTCGCATTTCCTCCGCCTTGTCGCGCAGGTTTTTGTCAGCCCCGTATTCGTTTTTAAGCAAGTTATACTGCTTGTCATCCAGTTTTTGGTTCAAGCTGTTTTCATCGTCGATGGGACAGCCCTTTTGTTTCAGGAAATCGGCTATGGTTTGAAGTCCGACGCCAAATTCTTTGATTGCTTTATTTATTCTGATACTCATGCAGTTTGTTTTTGGAAAATAGAGGATTGGTATGAAAAAGGTAAGGTTTGGGAATGAAAGCAAGAGTTGAACCCACAGTTGCACAGAAACAATTTACGCACCGTTATTGCGGTTTGTTTCATGTTTCGGTGCAACTGCTTGTTCGCTCGGGATAAGGGAAAATGCTGCTGAACGTGTTGGGGAATCTGTATGTACCATCAAGTATGCCATCCTTGCGTCAAGCCCTACAGTTTACAATAGGTGCGTGCGCGGTGTGCAAATCCATCAGGTTCTTCGGTGTGACCAGAAGCAAATTCCTCAATCCTTATATTCCCCAATCCTTCAATCCACTAACTTTCCTTTCCTGCGTTGTCTTCGGCAGGAGTGTTGTCGCCTTCAGCCTCTGCGGGTTCAGCAGCCTCAGCAACCGCTTCGTCGGCAGCCGGAGTTTCGGTAGCCGTATTAGCTTCAGGCGCATTGTTATCCTCCTCGAATTCTGCTTTCAGCACGCGCAGCACATCGTCGACGGTGTTTTCTTCGAGGTCAGCCTTTTCGATGAGCATTTCGCGCGGTGCGTTGAGCACCTCCTTGGCCGTTTCAAGTCCGATACCCTTGATGGCATCGATTACCCACTGGTCAATTTCGTCGGCAAATTCATTGAGGTAGATATCCTCAGTTTCCTTTTCGCCGTCCACTTCGCGGAACACGTCGATGGTATATTCGGTAAGCATCGAAGCCAGTTTGATGTTCATACCGCCTTTACCGATAGCCAGGCTCACCTCTTCGGGGCGCAGGTACACGTCAGCCTTTTTATCTTCGTTGTTGAGCTGGATGCTCGACACCTGAGCCGGGTTCAGTGCACGCTGGATAAAGAGTTGCGGGTTCGAAGTATAGTTGATAACGTCAATGTTCTCGTTGTGCAGTTCGCGCACGACACCGTGAATACGGCTACCCTTTACACCGACACAGGCACCCACCGGGTCGATGCGTTCGTCGTAGCTTTCGACAGCGATTTTGGCACGTTCGCCCGGGATGCGAGCCACGCGGCAAAGTTTGATTAAGCCTTCGGCGATTTCGGGAATTTCGTTTTCGAGCAAGCGCTGCAGGAACACGTTCGACGTTCTCGACAAATAGATTTTCGGGTTACCGTTCGTATTGTCAACGCGGTCGATAACCGCTGTCACGTTGTCGCCCTTGTGGAAGAAGTCGCGAGGAATTTGCTGCGATTTGGGCAAGTAAAGTTCGTTCTTTTCCTCGTCCATGAGCAAGGTTTCGGTTTTCCAAGTTTGGAACACCTCAGCCGTGATGAGTTCGCCCACGCGGTCTTTGTATTTGTTGTAGAGCGCATCGTGTTCGAGTTCAAGGATTTTGCTAGCCAGCGTTTGACGGAGCGTCAGGATGGCACGGCGTCCGAAGTCGGCCAGATGAATTTCCTCGGCCACATCTTCACCCACCTCGTAGTCCGGATCGATTTCGCGTGCCTTGCTCAGAGCGATTTGCTTGTTAGGGTCCTCCACGTTGTCATCTTCCACAACGACACGGTTGCGATAGATTTCGCAGTCCCCCTTTTCGGGGTTTACGATAACGTCAAAGTTTTCGTCCGAGCCGAAAATTTTGGCAATCACGCTGTGAAAGCTCTCTTCGAGCACACCGATCATGGTAGTGATGTCGATATGCTTGTTTTTCTTGAAATCTGTAAAGGTTTCGATGAGACTCACCGTCTCAGTTTGTTTTTTAGCCATGTTTGAGCGTGTGTGAGATTTTTTACTTAAAGTCGATAAGATACTTCGTCCACTTCACCTCGGCATACGTAAAGCTAAGGTCTCTGCTGACGAGTTTGGGGCGTTTGGCCCCTTCTTCGCGCACCTTTTCTTCGATGGTGAGCGTAAATCCTTCGGGAGTAACATTTCCGAGTACTCCTTTGAGTTTGCGTCCGTCGCAGCTTAACACCTCAACCTTTTCGCCCGAGTGAATTTCATACTGGCGTAAAACCTTGAAGGGTTGTCCGATGCCTGCGCTGCCGACTTCGAGTTCGAAGTCTTCCTCTTCACGATTCAGGTGGCTTTCGATGAAACGGCTCAGTTCTACGCAGTCTTCAATCCATACCCCTTCTTCGTGGTCAATCTCCACGACGATGCGGTCGTCAGAGCTTACGGTCAAGTCGGTCAGAAAGTAATCCTTACCTTCCAACCACTGGTCTACCAGATTCTTTACAAAGTTCTTGTCGATCATTCTTTTGATTCAATTTCCAGCCACGCCCTTTTGTCACATATTGCACATTGTGGCCCATGGCTTTTGAAATTGTTATGGATGTGTTGAAATAATTAAAAAAGAAGTGAGGAACTTACTGAAAGCCCCTCACTCATTCTTGCTTGCAAATTTACGAATAATTTAGTTTGTGTGCAAATATTTGGTACACAGTTTTTCGATGTTTGTGTTAAAATTCACCGCTTCTTCATTTTTTGGGTGTGATTTTCTTTTCGAAGTGCTGATAGTCCTTGGAATGCCGCCAATCGCCGCCCCAGGTGAAACCATGCTGTCGGAACAGGCGGTAGCAAAGGTCATTGCGCGAGATTTTGTATGGAAATGCCGCCTGTCGATTTGCGTAGCGTTTGGCAACAGCCGGTTCCACCTTGCCGTTAGCCTTGACAAAGGGGTTGTAAAGCGGGTTAATGTCGATGGCCCTTCCGTAGCTGTGGTTCGACAGTTTTCGGGTACCCGCAATGTAGCGGAAGTTGAAGGCCGAAGTGTTGTTAGCCGTCATAGAGCGCGTATCGTCCGCCTCATAGTGGTCAATCAGCCGCATGCGCTCAATAGGGTAGTGTGCCGCATGCAGTGCCCGGAATATGCTGACCAAGTCGGCCGCAATGTCGCGGTGACACACCAGTTCGCCCCGGTGTTCGCGTCCTTCGGCATCGAAGTGTTTTACGCAAACGTAGCGCAGACTGCTGCGCTTCACGGTGCAGTTCTTTTTGTAACTCCGATTCTGCATCAGCCGGAAAATGCTATCGGGAATTTCTGTGGCATAAAAATCCTTGTCGGCGTTTTGCGCCCGGCCGCTCAGTGTTGTCAGGAAGCACAGCAACACCAGGAGCCGCAGACCCGGAAATGTAGATATAATTGACATTTTTGTTGGGATAAAAACACGTATTCAAGCGACACAAAGGTACAACTTTTTTGCCACATTCTCTGGCTAAAAATACCTCTTCGTGTTAATTTTAACTCCGTTAACCGCCCCTACGTCCAATATTTTTTGCAATTTTGCCCATTACACCGAATGCCCTCCCCCCAGTAAGCTGCTTTTGCCATTTCGGGCAATCCGGCAGTTAGTCTGGCATTTGCGTTGAGTTTTCCAAATAGTTTTCTTCTTTTAAAACCTTACGCCCGTGCCCATAACCGACCCTACCTGGATATTTTTTACCGTACTTTCCATCATACTGTTCGCCCCCATGCTGCTCGAACGCCTCCACATCCCCTCGGTAGTGGGCATGATTTTTGCGGGTATACTCGTCGGTCCTCACGGTTTCGGCGTGTTAGAGCGCGACAGCAGTTTCGAACTTTTTGGCAAGGTCGGTATTTATTACATCATGTTTTTGGCCAGCCTTGAAATGAACCTGCAGGATGTGCAGCGCATCAAGGGGCGCGCCGCCGCCCTGGGTCTGTTGGGTTTCATTATTCCCATGGTCTTAGGCTATGTGGCCAACACAGCCCTGCTCGGTTTCGGTGCCGCAGCCGCCATACTCATGGCCGCCATGTACGCCTCGCACACCCTCGTGGCCTATCCCATTGTGCTTCGCTATGGTCTGTCGCGCCTCACCAGCGTCAGTATAGCTGTGGGCGGAACCATTGTGGCCGATACTCTGACCCTCCTGGTGTTAGCCGTCGTAGGCGGTATGATGAAAGAAAACGTCACCGGGCTTTACTGGGTGTGGCTGGTGGTTAAAGTCATACTGCTCGGACTCCTTATTATATATGCCTTCCCCCGTTTAGGCCGCTGGTTTTTCCGTCGTTACGATGACAGCGTCGTGCAGTACGTCTTTGTGCTCACCCTTGTATTCCTCGGCGCCGGCCTCATGGAATTTGTCGGTATGGAGGGTATTCTCGGAGCCTTTCTCGTAGGTTTGGTGCTCAACCGCCTCATACCTCCCGGTTCGCCGTTGATGAGTCACATTGAGTTTGTGGGCAATGCCCTGTTCATTCCCTATTTCCTTATCGGTGTGGGTATGCTCATCAATCTCCGTGCCCTTATCGATCACGACGGAGCCATTATCATAGCCGCCGTTATGGTCGTAGTCGGATTGCTCAGTAAATGGCTTGCCTCCTTTTTCACCCAGAAAATGTTTCGCATGTCGGCCGACGAACGCAACCTTATGTTCGGCCTCAGTGCCTCACGTGCCGCCGCCACTTTGGCCGTAGTGCTTGTGGGCTACCGCATCATTCTTCCCGACGGTAGCCGCCTGTTGGGCGAGGACGTACTCAACGGCGCCATGGCCCTGATACTCGTCACCTGCATCGTCAGTTCGCTCGTCACCGAACACACCTCGCGTCGCCTTGTATTGCAGCAGCGTGCCGGGGTTAACACCTCGCCCGATTCGGGCATGGACTCGCCCGACCGCATTCTCATAGCCCTGAACAATCCCGAAACCATGCCCCCGCTTGTCAACCTGGCACTCATGATGCGAACGCCCAATAAAGTAGCTCCGCTCATGGCTGTGAATATTGTGCTCGAAGGCGACCCTTCGGCGCGCCAGCAGGGTTTGCAGCTGCTTGAAAATGCCGAAAAAATGGCCGCTTCAACCAATGTGCGAATCCAAACTTTCAGCCGTTGGTCGGTCAATGTGGTCAGTGGTATATCGCATACGGTGAAGGAAAATGCCATATCCGACCTCGTGTTGGGTCTGCACCAAAAAGCACGCCTCACCGATTCGTTCTACGGTAAACTCAGCACCGACCTTCTTACGGCCGTCGAGCGCCAGGTAATGATTTATCGCGCCATCATTCCCATCAATACCGTGCGCCACATTCATCTGTTGGTGCCCCACAAGGCCGAATTTGAGCAGGGATTTATTCATTGGATGAAACGATTGGCACTGCTTACGCGCCAAATAAGTTGTGGTGTTGAAGTGCATGGTTGTGCCGACACGTTGGCCGCCATGAAGCGGTATTGGGACAAGCACGAACCCAATTTGCAAGCTATATATCACGAATACGTGTCGTGGACCGACCTCTTACCATTGGCGCACGACACCCGTCCCGACCATTTGGCCGTATTCGTTTGTGCGCGTCGCGGCACTATTTCCTATCACAATTATTTGGAACGCCTGCCCGATCAGATAGAGCGTTACTTTTCGGCCCGCTCCGTATTGTTGCTTTACCCCATGCAGCCCGCAGCCGATGCCACCACCGTGGCAACCAGTTTCCGCGCCGGCGTACCTTTGAAGGTAAGGTAAGTGATTTTCTGAAGCATATATACTTGATGACTAAGTACATCTCGACTTTCGATGAACCGGAATGGTAATCGAAAGTCGAGATTTTTTTTGCTCCATGTTCAAGATCAAATCAAGCGTCAGATAATTTAGAGTAGGAAATAGCTTCATTTTCCTTTCAAAGCTCTAAAGGCCCACCCGGTTTTGATTCCCCAGATAGGATAAGCCGGAATCCGAATTTTTTCATGATATTTTCAGAGAGTCGGCTTTCCCCTTATGAAATGTCTACTGAGTGGAAACAGGGTGTAACCCCCAACACCGCATGCGTGTTTCAGACAGGCCTACCTGCCTTACTTTCTGTTGTAGCAAAATGTCAAAGAACGCAGAATGAATAAATAAGGAATACTGTTAAAACGGCTTACGAATACGCGGAACACCTATTAAGTTCGTACAGAGGAGTTTAAAAACTGGTTTGGCGATTGGCAGGATTCAGACGAATCGTCGCAAGTGGTTGATGAAAACGGAGAACTGCTTGTTGTGTATCATGGAACGAACTCTGATTTTACAAACCTTTGCACCCGACCTGTTAAATGGAGAAATTCTTGGTAAGTGAAAAGATTGTAAAAATGGAAGAAACGTTCGGGGGCGTTTTTTAGCAGGTTTACTGATTGAGCGGCGTAGAAGATGAATTACTTCCGCGCTAGTCGAAATTAGTTCCGAGCTTGTGCGAATTAGTTCCGAGCTTGTTGAAAATAGTTCCGAGCTAGTTTCAATAAAGTCGGAATTGCTGATAATCAGCGTTTTCAAAAATCCTATTAGCTTGGTTAAAAGTACGCCTGTTGCGCTCTGAAATGAACGCAGGGGCGAACTACTGTGTTTTAATCTTGTTAAGGGAATTGTTAAAAAATAGCGAGTGGATAGAGGGGTTGATTTGTGTGGGTGATGGTCGTTGAAAAAAAACAGGTAATGAGGTGTAGTAACGGAAGGGAAGGGTGGAGGTGTGGTTCTTTAAAGCCGCTGAATGCTAAGCAGCATACAACGATTTCAAGCACTTTGATGGGAGAGAGCGGCATTCCGACCGTTTTCTTATTATTGTCTACTTTTCGGACATAAATCGTTGCAGAATTAAAAAAATAAAAGCAGATACGACAATTTGGTGAAAAAAACCGCGGTTTTTCTTTCAATAACCACTTACAAACCGTAACTTTGCATAAACGCAAGTTTTTTGCAAAATAAGGGAACAGAAAATGACCCCTGCGACGCACAGATACATTCGGTATGGTGCGCCTTACTATATATTATGCGTACGCGTGCGCGTGAAGTGCTGTTTTCTTCATACCCCTTGTTGAGCAATTTTGAGAAACCAAATATATACCCGATATGATTCTGTTTTTTAAAACACCGCAACAGAGCGTGATTGCCACGGAAGTGGACCATCAACTCTCGAACGACGAAGTGAATGAACTCTGCTGGCTTTATGGTGGAGCTACGCTCGAAAAGGCTAAGACGCTGAAGGGCTGGTACGTAGGACCGCGACGTGAAATGATTACGCCGTGGAGTACAAATGCTGTAGAGATTACCCAAAACATGAATCTCAACGGCATTTCGCGTATCGAAGAATACTTCCCCGTAAAGGATAAGGATGCTGAACATGACCCTATGTTGCAACGTATGTACGAGGGTTTGAATCAGGAAATCTTTACCGTGGATATCAAGCCGGCTCCTATCGAGTATATCTCTGACCTCGAAACTTACAACGAACAGGAAGGTTTGGCACTCTCGCCTGCTGAAATCGAATACTTGCACGGGGTGGAAAAACAACTCGGACGTCAGCTCACTGACTCGGAAGTGTTTGGCTTTGCTCAAATTAACTCGGAACACTGCCGTCATAAAATTTTCGGTGGCTCGTTCATCATCGACGGCAAGGAAATGCCTTCGTCGCTCTTTGCCATGATTAAAAAGACGACGCAGGAAAATCCGCACCAAATTATTTCGGCTTACAAGGACAATGTGGCCTTTGCGCAAGGTCCTGTGGTTGAACAGTTTGCTCCGGCCGACCACTCAACGAGCGATTACTTCCAGGTGAAGGACATCGAAAGTGTGATTTCGCTCAAGGCCGAAACGCACAACTTCCCCACAACGGTTGAACCCTTTAACGGTGCTTCGACCGGTACGGGTGGCGAAATTCGCGACCGTATGGGTGGTGGCGTTGGCTCATGGCCCTTTGCCGGTACGGCTGTGTATATGACCGCTTATCCCCGTCTTGACGGCGGCCGCGAATGGGAGGAAATTTTGCCCGTACGTCAGTGGCTCTATCAGACGCCCGAACAAATTCTGATCAAGGCTTCGAACGGTGCTTCAGACTTTGGTAACAAATTCGGTCAGCCCCTTATCACGGGTTCGGTGCTTACCTTTGAACACCAGGAAAACGGCGAAAAGTATGGTTACGACAAGGTAATCATGTTGGCCGGCGGTGTGGGCTACGGCACGAAGCGCGACTGCTTGAAGGGTACTCCTGTCAAGGGTAACAAAGTAGTTGTGGTGGGTGGCGACAACTATCGCATCGGTTTGGGCGGTGGCTCTGTCAGCTCGGTTGATACCGGACGCTATTCAAGCGGTATCGAACTCAATGCCGTGCAGCGCGCGAACCCCGAAATGCAGAAGCGTGCCAACAACTTGGTGCGTGCCCTCTGCGAAGAAGAAGTGAACCCTGTTGTTTCTATTCACGACCACGGTTCTGCTGGACACGTGAACTGCTTGTCGGAACTCGTTGAAGAATGCGGTGGACTGATTGACATGAAGAGTCTGCCCGTGGGCGACCCGACGCTTTCGGCCAAGGAAATCATTGCCAACGAAAGCCAGGAACGTATGGGCTTGCTCATTCAGGAAGAACACCTCGACCACGTACGCCAGATTGCCGAACGCGAACGCGCCCCGATGTATGTGGTGGGCGAAACCACGGGCGATGCTCACTTTGCCTTCGAACAGGCCGACGGTAAGCGTCCGTTCGACCTCGACGTGGCTCAAATGTTCGGTCACTCACCCAAGACGGTGATGGTGGACGAAACCGTTGAACGTAAATACAAGGATGTAACGTACGATGCTGCACAGCTCGACGAATATATCAACCGCGTGCTTCAGCTCGAAGCTGTGGCATGTAAGGACTGGCTCACCAACAAGGTAGACCGCTCGGTAACCGGTAAGGTGGCCCGTCAGCAAAACCAGGGCGAACTGCAGTTGCCTTTGTCAGACTGCGGTGTGGTAGCACTCGACTATCGCGGACGCAAGGGTATTGCTACGGCGCTGGGTCATGCTCCGCAGGCCGGTTTGGCCGATCCCGCAGCCGGTTCGGTGCTTTCAGTAGCCGAATCGCTCACCAACATCGTTTGGGCTCCCCTGGCACAAGGTCTCGACAGCATTTCGCTTTCTGCCAACTGGATGTGGCCCTGCCGCTCGCAAAAGGGTGAGGACGCCCGCCTTTACAAGGGTGTTGAGGCTCTCAGCAACTTCTGCTGCGCACTGCAAATCAATGTGCCCACGGGTAAGGACTCATTGTCGCTTTCGCAGCAGTATCCCAACGGCGAAAAAATCATTTCTCCGGGTACGGTTATCGTTAGTGCCGGTGGCGAAGTGAGCGATGTGCGCAAGGTGGTTTCACCTGTGATGAAGAACAAGGCCAAGTCTACGTTCTACCACATCGACTTCTCGTTCGACGAACTCCGCCTTGGTGGTTCGGCCTTTGCACAGAGCCGCGGCTTCGTTGGTTCAGACGTGCCTACGGTGAAGAACCCCGACTACTTCCGCGATGCCTTTAACGCTGTGCAGGAATTGGTGAACCGCGGTTTGCTGTTGGCCGGTCACGACATTTCGGCCGGTGGTTTGATTACCACGTTGCTTGAAATGACCTTTGCCAATACCGAAGGCGGTATGGACATTTGTCTCGACAAATTTGCACAGACTGACCTCGTGAAGCTCCTCTTTGCCGAAAATCCCGGCGTGGTGGTTCAGGTGGCCGACAAACATAAAAAGGAATTTAAGGAACTGCTCGACGAAGCCGGTGTGGGCTACGTAAAACTGGGTAAGCCTGCCGAAGAACGCCAAATCATGGTTACCTTCGACGATGCTACTTACCAGTTCGGTATCGACTACCTGCGCGACATCTGGTACGAAACTTCTTACCTGCTCGATACGAAGCAGAGCATGAACGGATGTGCCAAACAGCGTTTCGAAAACTACAAGCAGCAGCCCGTTGAATTTAACCTGCGCAAGGACTTCGAAGGCTCGTTCGCTCAACTCGGTTTGAACCCCGATCGTCGCGAAGCCAGCGGCATCAAGGCTGCTATCATCCGCGAAAAGGGTACGAACGGTGAACGCGAAATGGCTTACGCCCTTTACCTGGCAGGATTCGACGTGAAGGACGTGACGATGACCGACTTGATTGCCGGTCGCGAAACGCTCGACGAGGTGAACATGATTGTGTTCTGCGGTGGTTTCTCGAACTCCGACGTGCTTGGTTCGGCTAAGGGTTGGGCTGGTGCCTTCCTTTACAATCCCAAGGCTAAAGAAGCTCTCGACCGCTTCTATGCCCGCGAAGATACCCTTTCGCTCGGTGTGTGCAACGGTTGCCAGCTCATGGTGGAACTGAACCTGATTAACCCCGAACACGAAAAGCGTGCGCACATGCTGCACAACAATTCGCACAAGTTCGAAAGCGCCTTTGTCGGTGTTACTGTGCCTACGAACCGCAGCGTGATGTTCGGCTCGCTCTCGGGCGACCGCCTCGGTATCTGGGTGGCTCACGGTGAAGGTAAGTTCGATCTTCCTTATCCCGAAGACGATTACAATGTGGTGCTGAAGTATAGCTACGATGCTTACCCCGGTAATCCGAACGGTTCGGCTTACTCTGTAGCCGGTATCGCCAGTGCCGATGGTCGCCATTTGGCTATGATGCCTCACTTGGAACGTGCGTTCTATCCTTGGCAGTGTGCTTACTATCCTGCAGAACGTCTGGCTCAGGACGTTACGCCGTGGATGGAAGCCTTTGTTAATGCACGCAAGTGGGTCGAAGCACATCGTAAATAATAATTTGTTATATTGATAAGTACAGAATTATCTTTTAAATGGATGTGCAAGATATTTCACATATATACATAAGAGATATAAAACTACATACTCCGGAAATAGGTGTTTCTGAATGATTGTACACAATCACAACGCACATACACACAATATTTAAAATCTGAGAATATTCCGTTATTTTGGGGGTATGTAATAAAAAGAAGTTAACTAAAATATATTTATTAACTAAAACCCAAAGTTATGCAGATCAAACTACGTTATTTGCCTATTCTGCTTGCCTCGACAATGAGCGTGAGCGGAACTGCAACAGCGCAGGAACTTACTGCTGATGGCTTTGTGAAGGGCGTGGTACGCGTGAAACTTCAACCCGAAGTGGCATCGCGACTGAGCAACGCAGTGTTGCCGGCAAGCAAGGCCGGTGTGCTGACAACCGGTATCCGACCGCTCGACCGTGCCGCAAAGCAAGTCAAAGCCGTGAGTATGCGACGCATGATTCCTTATTCGCCCAAATTCGAGGCGCGACATAAGGCAGCTGGGCTCGACTTGTGGTATGTCATCGAATACGATGCGTCCATCCAGCCCGCTGAAGTGCGTAACATTTACAAGTCGGTGGCAGGCGTTCAGCTTGTTGAAAACGTGAAGCCGATGAAACTTATCGGTGGCGAAAAATTCCGCCGCATTACGGTTTCAGACCTGAATACCAATGCTACGACGGCTATGCCTTTCGACGACCCCATGTTGCCGAGCCAATGGCACTACAACAACGACGGCTCTATTCCCGGAACTGTGGTTGGTGCCGACGCTAATGTGTTCAAAGGATGGGAAATCGAAACGGGTAAGAAAGATGTACTTGTGGCTATCGTCGATGGCGGTTTCCAGGTAGATCACCCCGATTTGGCACAGAATGTGTATGTAAACGAAGCAGAAAAGAATGGTAAACCAGGTGTCGATGACGACGGCAACGGTTATACCGACGACGTATATGGTTACAACTTTGTGATCAATTCGGCCGATGTCAACGCTCACAGCCACGGTACGCACGTGGCCGGTACGGTGGGCGCAGTCAACGGTAACGGATTGGGTGTAGCAGGTGTGGCCGGTGGTAGCGGCGAAGGCGGCGTAAAAATGCTGGTTTGCCAAATCTTCGATGAACGCGCCAGCGCATCGATGGGTGGCGACCAGGCTGCAGCCCTTGTGTATGCTGCCGATATGGGCGCCAGCATTGCTCAGTGTTCGTGGGGTTGGGCCGAAGATGGCTACTACGAACAGGCTGTGCTCGACGCTGTGAAGTATTTTACCAAAAACGGTGGTGGAAAGAAAATGCGCGGTGGTCTGTGTATCTTTGCTAATGGTAACACCAGCAGCGAAGGTACGTTCTATCCTGCTGCCATGGACGAAGTGGTGGCTGTGGCCTCAATGACTGCCGATAAGAAAGGTGCTTACTATAGCTCACGCGGTCCTTGGTGCGACGTGGCTGCTCCCGGTGGTTTGCTCGATAAGGACAAAAAACACGGTGTGCTCAGTACGTTGCCCAACGGTGAGTATGGTTACAACGAAGGTACCTCAATGGCTTGTCCGCACGTGTCGGGTATTGCCGCTTTGGTGCTTTCAAAATATGGTAACCCCAACTTCTCGAACGAAACGTTGCGCACGCAGCTTGTATCGTCGGTTAATGACCTCTATGCTTCTGACCCCTCAATCAAGGGACTCTTTGGTAGTGGTTACATCGATGCTTACAAGGCACTGCAAATCAGTCAGGGCGAAGCTCCCGCAGCTGTGTCGACCTTTAAAATCACTCCCTCGCAGGACAATGTGCTGATGGAGTGGAATGTGCCTGATTCAAAGGATAAAATGGTTGACCACCACGTGGTTTACTATTCAACGAAGCCCTTTACGGCCGAAACGCTGAATGAGGCTGATAAGGTAAACGTGGATACCAAGTACCTGAACTCGGGCGATGCTGTAACTTACGAACTTCAGGGTTTGACCCCGCTGACTACTTATTACATCGCTATCCAGGCCTTCAGCCGTTGGGGCGACGGTTCAGCTCTCTCTGAAGTGAAAAAGGCTACAACCAATGCCGGACCGAAAGTGCAGCTCGACAAAACCAGTCTGGAATTGGCTGTCGATGCTACCAAGGGTAAGGTGGCACAGGGCGACTTCACCATCGCTAACAATGGCGAAGGTTTGCTGAAGTATAGCTTAGCTGCTGCTACGGTAAAGGTAAGTGCCTCGACTTATGCCCTTTCAGCTCCGAAACCCGGACTCGTTGTGCCTTACAATGGCAGAATGGGTGTGGAAAAGGCTGTGAACCACCGCTTGGTGGCTGCCGACTTCCAAGCTGATGCCTGGCCTCAGGAAATGCGCTGGACCAACGATATTTATGCTTACTTGGGCGATACTGACCCGAAGAAGTCGAATGCACTGGCGCAGTACTTCTACGTAGCTAAGGATTCCTTCCCCGAAGGATTCAACCTGACGGCTCTCCGCTTCGGTGGTTTCAATGGTCAGAATCCTGTCATCGAAATTTACGATGGCTCAGTGGCTATTTCTAAGGCTTCGCTCCTTAAAACTGTAACTTACGACCACTTTGCTTACGGTACCGACTTGAACCTCGACGAACAACTCCACTTTGCTCCGGGCAGCAGCTTCTGGGTAGTGGCTAAGTTCCCCGCCGGACAGAAGTATCCGCTCGGCTCGGGTGTGTCGACCAAGGAAAATAGCAAGCAATATACTTTCTTCAGTAACGATAACGGTGTGACCTGGATGCAGCTCAGCGAAGCGTTGAAGGGTGGCGGTTACGAAAATATGGCTGAACAGCTCGTTTGGGACGTAGCAGCTATTTCGAAGAACCCCGACTGGAGCGTTGTGATGCAGCCCACTCCGGCTGAAGGCACCGTGCGTCCGGGCGAAAGCCAGAAGGTTACGGTGAAGAACGACGGACAAACTTTGGTTAACGGCACTTATACCTTTAACCTCAAAGTGAAGTCGAACGAAACCCCCAATCCGAACCACAAAGTACAGGTGAGCCTGAAGGTTACGGGTAATAAGCCCGCACTGAAGAGCGCACAACTCGTTGACTTCGGTTCGCTCATCGTGGGTCAGGAAAAGACGCTCACCGTACAGCTCGTGAACAACGGCTTCGGTCCGTTTGCCGGCGCATACGGTGACCTTTATCCCGACAACTTGCATTGCACTTCAGATCAGTTTGAATTGCCCGACGTGGTAAATTCGATTGCTGCTCGCTCTAAGTCGACGATTGATGTAACTTACCGTCCGACCAAAGCCGGCGACGTTACGGCCAACGTAACCCTGACCGACAAGAACGGTATCAAGCACAGCTTCGTGGTGCGCGGTGTGGCTTCAGAACCAGCTAAGTTTGCTACGGAAACGCCCGAAGTTGACTTTGGCAACCTCGACGTAACCGGTGACGACATCACCAAGCAGCTCGTTATCAAGAACGAAGGTAAATATCCCTTGGAATTTGCTTTCCCGAAGTATAGCGACAAGCAGATTGCCGGTGCAGAGTCATCACACAAGTTTGGCTACACCTATGTTTCGAACATGGGCGACAGCCAGGACGCCAGCTACGACGGCAACCCCGAACTCAAGGGCGAGGTTGACATTACGAAGCAGTTTAGCGACCATGCTTGGCAGTCAGAACCCGTGAAGATTGGCTTTAAGTTCCCCTTCTACGGCACTGAATACGAACAGATTTACGTTTCGTCGCATGGTGGTTTGACCTTCAAGAAGGCCGACGGTAACATTTCTTGTATGATACCTACCGCCGATTGCGTTGAAGGCTTAGGCTATATTTCAGCATACGCCAACTCTGGTCAGTTGAGCATTACCGCCAACAGTAAGGTAACTTACGGACAGCAGGATGGTAAGTTCGTTGTGAAGTTTAAGGATGTAGCTACACCCGGTACAAACGGTGGTGGCGACATAACTCCCATCAGCTTCCACATTTCGTTGAGCCCCGATGGAACCATCGAACTCTTCTACGACGACTACAATCCCGCAATGGTTTGGGGTAACGGTTCATATATCTATGCAGGTATCAGCGACACTGAATGTCTCGACGTATTCCGTATTACCGACTACGACCTGACTATCGAAGACAGAAGTAATTCGCTTTATCAGCAAATCGTTACAGGTACTGCCATCAAGATTTTGGCTCCTGCCAAGTCGATGATTAAGAAGATTTCTGAAGTCGACGGTGTGGTTGGAATCGGCGAAAGCAAGAGCATCGACGTAACCGTGTCAGGTAAGGAAAACAACCTTTATGCCGGTGAACTCGAAAACTTGCTCACCGTTGTTACCAACGACTCCAAGAATTCGAGCTTCAACTTTGTTCTCAAGGCCAACGTAACCGGTGACCTTCACGCTGAGGCCAAGACCGACTCTACTGAAATTCGCTTTGGCAAGGTGTTCCGCACGTCGGATTCCAAGCGCAGCGTACTCCTCAGCAACGAAGGCCGCAACGCACTCAACGTTACCGCTGTTACGATGAAGAATGGCAAATTCGCCCTCACTGAGGACGTTAAGAAACCCTTCACCGTTTCTGCCGGTCAGAGCCGCGACATTGTTGTTATGCTGCCTACCGAAACTGAAGGTGCTGTGAGCGACGAAATGGTTATTGCTTATGCCGACGGCAAGCAAACTGTAATCCCCGTGAGTGGTACTGTTATCGGTACGCCCACTTGGACGCTTACGCCCGAACGCCTCGACATCACTACTCCCTACGGCAAGAATGTCGATAAGCAGTTTACGGTTGAGAATAAGGGTAACGAACCCCTTGAATTCAACATTCAGCCCGAATTCTGGTTCAACATCAAGGACCTCACTGCCGATAAGGACTCACGCGTCGACTATGTTTTCGAAGCCTTGAGCGACGGTATGGATGTTCCTTATGCTTGGGAAGATATTACTAAGGACTACGACTCGCACCAGCCTTTGGCATACTATAACAACTTGCGCGACACCGTTGGCGTAGATCTGCCCTTCGAGTTCCCGTTCTATGGTAAGAAGTACAACCGCATGTATGTTTACAACACCGGTTTCGTACAGTTTACCAAGCCCGATACCGACTACAAGCAGTTCCCCGAGCCTCCTACAGCGCTTCCTACGACCGAAACTTTCTACCACAACATCATCGCACCCTTCTGGGGTAACCACAGCATGGGTTCTGCCTGGGCTGCCGGTACCTATGTCAAGGCCTACGAAGATCGCGTAGTGGTTTCGTTCATGAACTATGGTAACAGTGCCATGGCCGGTATGAACTTCCAGGTAATCCTTTTCAAGGACGGTACCTTCAAGTTCCAGTACGACATGAGCCCCGAAGGCATCATGATGGGTGTATATGGTCTGTGCGGTATTCAGGACGAAACCGGTACTCGCGGTTTGAACCCCGCCGACTCTTACATCAATCCCGGCAATGCCATGCTCTTCCGTCCCGTTAAGAGCTACACCGTAGCTCCGAACACCAAGAAGAATGTGGATGTAGAATTCATGGCCACCGAAATGGCCGCCCTCTACGAACGCAACATTCAAATGACAACCAATGTGCCCGGCAAGGAAAACGTGAAGTTGCCCGTTGCGCTCAACATCACAGGCGAAGCGAAACCCGAATTCCCCAAGGAACTCACCATCAATGCGCCTGCCGATCTCAACTACATACCGCAACCCTACGAGTTTACCATCTCCAACAAGGGCGACAAAGCCTTTACCATCACCGGCATCCAGTCGAATTTGATGGAAATGGATATGGAAACCTACATGACCGAAGGTGCGCTCATGGTATATGCCAAGTCGCAGAACGGTGGTGGCGAAGTAGGCCCCGGTCCGGTTGCAGCATCCGACGAAAACATGCAATGGATACAGTACACTGACGCACTGCCCATTACCGTTGGTCGCGAACCCGTGAAGTTCCAGTTCTATCACATGAATGTGGCCACGCCGCACGATTTGAAAGAAAAGATTACCTTCACGACCGAAGGCCTTGCCACACCAACGACCGAACTTCCCGTTCACATCACCGTGACCGAAGCACCCGCTCTCAGCTTCAGCAAGGACGAAATTGTTATCAACAATGCTAAGCTCGGCTATGTTGGAGAAGAAAGCATGTGGATTAAGAATAAGGAAGGCAAATACAAGCTCACCTATTCACTCCACCTCGATTCATCAGGTCGTGACGCAGAAACCGAACAAGGCGGTGGCGGCGGCATTGCCCCCACTCAGTTCAATGTAATGGCACAGATTGACTCTGCAGCAGCCCTCTTCAGCCGTTACAACATTGTACAGCCCTTCGCCCTCGACAAGCAGCCTAAGGCCGACGACTACATGTGGGACGTACCCCAGGATGGCAATTACACCAACCTGATTTACTACCCCGTAGCCATCCCCTTGACTAACCCCGTCATCATGGGTACCGGTTCAGACCTCACCAGCAACTTCCGCGCCGCAACCCGCTTCGTAGCTCCCGCCGAAGGTTTCAACCTTTCGCAAATCTACTTTGCAGGTACGATTGGTAATCTTGAAAACGTCGACATCGAAGCCTACGTCATTGCAGGTTCCGACGTAACGTCTGAAAAGATTATTACCAAGGGTAAGATTCGCGTTGAGAAAGAAGAACCCGCCGAAACAGGACAGTACAGCGGTGATGCCCGAACCATCACGTTCGAGAAGCCCGTTTACTTCAACCCCACCGACACCTTCTACGTTGTAGTGAAATACCCCGCCGGTTACGGACACTCTGCCGTACTCGCCGGACGTAAGGGCGACATGGAAATGAACCGTTCGATGGCATACGTTGAAAGCATGGGCGGATGGTTCGACATTGAAGAAGCACTCGACGCCAACTACGGTTTCGACGCTATGGGCTACTTCATGACAGCCGTTGAAACCGAAAAGGGTCAGCCCTGGATTAAGTTGCTCGATTCTGACACAGAAGGCACCATCGAAGTTGGCGACTCTGCACAGGTTAAGTTCCACATCGAAGCTGCACGCGCCTACAGCGATCAGAGCCGTGCAACCCTCGTTGTCAAGAGCAACGACCCGATGCAGCGCGTAGTCAACTACCACATTACCCTGAACAAGAACCAGGCTCCTGCAGCCCAGTTCGAAGCAGGCACCCCCACTGTTGCCGAAGGCGACAGCATCGAGGTGAATGTAATTGTAGCCGATCCCGAAGGCGACGCATTCAGCGTAAATGTAGTGGACGAAAACGGCATCGCAACTATCAGCAAGGCCGTTCTTTCAGACAAGACCGAAGTAACCCCCGTTGAAGGCAAGGTAGAAGTGCCTGCCAAGAAGTCGTTGACCCTGACTATGCAGCTTGCTCCCGACTACGGCACAGCAGGTTTGCGTCACTTCATTGTCAACACTACCGACGCATTAGGCAATACCGCAGTCAATAAGGCCTACTTCAACGTTGAATTCACGAACCGCGCTCCCGAGTACATTGGTGAAGCAGAATTTGAAATGCAAGCCAACACCACCTCGCCCTCGTTCAGTTACGAATCGCTCTTCAAAGACCCCGAAGGCGATGAAATGACATTCAGTGTCAAGGCTCTCAACAGCGCATTGCTCCGTCTTTACACCGATCCTACCGGATTTGTAATTCAGGCCATGCGTCAAGGTTCTACCACGCTTACCATCACCGCCACCGACTCTGTCGGCAACACCACCGAGGCCAAGATGAAGGTAAGAGCCGTGAAGCCCAGTGGCATTGCTGGTGTAACCACCGATGCCAACTTCGACTTGAAGGTCGACGGTAACGAACTCCGCGTAACCATCGGACGCGATGCCACGAATGCCGTGTTCCGCATCTTCGATGCAGCCGGCCGCGTAGCACAAACGCTCAACGCTTCGCAAGTAAGCGCTGGCGATGTTCGCACGTTCAACCTCACCAACCTGCCCACCGGCGTCTACAGCTTCTCGGCTACGTTCGACGGACAGGAAATTACCCGAAAGTTTACCAAGTAAACTGTTTTAAACGGTAATACCTCTCACTCCTTCTGCCCCCTCGTTCATCGAACGGGGCAGAAGTGACAGATACTACTTTTATAAAATGGAGATAGCCTGCGCAAGCATTTGCGTAAGTTATCTCCTTTTTTTGTGCCAAAAATCCGCTGAGGTTCCGCTGAAACAATCACAATCACGTACGAAAAACACCCCGGCATGTCCAATCATCATACAAGCCAATCAGCCTTCCCCCTAAAAAACTCAATCATAGCAAAAAAACAGTCGGTAGGAAACCCAAACTGATGCTTCCTACCGACAGATAAAATAAGGTATGACTACGGGCAACTACTAGCCACCCTATAAGTAGGTGTTCAAAATTATTTTATATAATTCT
>FR901767.1 GCA_000437675.1 Prevotella sp. CAG:891 | reverse complement strand
GAGGAAAACCCACGATTGAGTTTTCCTCCTTTTTTTGTACCTCGCTGCGCATCAATTCGCCGTCAGCCCATCGCTGCGTACAGCTTCTAACCGGGCCTTACACCATAGCCAAAGGCTCCTCAGCTGCAACCATTACCCCCTCTGCACAGGGCATAAACTTCACAAAGTCGCTGGCCAGATAGTAGTACAAAATATAGAGATATAAAACGTAACCATATCATACAAACCGCATAAAAAGCTTCTGTAGAATTACAAGATAATATTTTTTAAAAAAAGAATGAATATCATTTTAACACAGAATATTTATCTTTAAATTTGCATTGTAAACGATATCTTTTATTTATACGACTAAATAACATTATTTAATCAAATCATTATGCAATGAGGAAGTATACAGCAAAAACAAAAGAATGGCCATCGGTCATTAAATCTTGTACAAATTTGTACAACGGAGTGTGGCGAACTTTCATTGCCCTACTACTTCTGACATTAACGCTGCAAGTACAAGCGCAGCAACAACGTCAGGAAGTGCGTATTTCGGCCTTGAAAGCCTTTAACGGAAAGGGCACAAATACTGTACACCAAGCTACCTCCAAAATTGGGAAACCCCTTACGTTGACAGGTGATGCTGAGTGCAAAGTGTATGGTATTCGTGTGTATAGCGACAACACTTCACTTTGTTCAGACTTAGTTTCTTTTGATGCAAACAATCCGTCTGTTATTACAAAGGAAAAAACGTTAGACTTTAAATCAGTTCGCGCTGCAGCTGGTTATGAAGGCACTTATTATATAATAGATTCTGACGATGGTTTGACCCCCAACCGCTTCATCAAGCTGGATCTTAATACAAAGGAAATGAAAACCATAGTCACATACGAATTATATGTCAATCCGGAAACCTCGTTGATTGTGTCAGACATGACATACGACCCCACTACCAAGCGCCTATATGCCTTGGCTTTCGACATACTGGGAACTGACCCTGATGCTGAAGAAATCGATGTCCCACTTGGCCTATATGCAGTAGATCCTCAAACGGGAAGTTTTGAACTCGTAGGCACACAAAACTTCATCAATTTTGTAGCTTTGGCTGCTTCGCCTGAGGGTTCTCTCTATGGATTGGCAGATGACGGCACATTATGGGAAATCAATAAACAAACGGGCGAACCTTTGCAGGACATTTCGTACGCCATGCTTGATTTACCTGCGGCCGGCTTGCAATCCATGTCATTCAACATGGACACAAACGTGCTTTATTGGAGCGGCTTCTTTATCAATGGCGAAGTCGGTTCCGGAAAATTTTCTTCTTTCACCTTTGGTTCGGACGAAATCGTTTGGAACGAAATAGGTCAGTTAGAAGCTAATGCTGAAATATTGGGTTTGTACATCGACCCTAACCCACTCCCCAAAACAGCTCCTGCTGCGGTTACAAATTTAGAAACTGTGCCGGGACAAAACGGAGAACGCAAAATTACACTGTCATGGACCAATCCCAAAACAGATTTGCAAGGTAATCAGTTGGTTGGCGATTTGAACATAGCTATTTATCGTAATGGCATCTTGGCAACAACGTTAGAGAAAAAGGCTGCCGGTGAATCGATAACTTGGGATGACACGAAAGTTGAGGGTATGGTTGCTTACAAAGTGGCTGCTTCCAATGCAAGCGGCGAGGGTAAAGCAGTCTACAGCGATTCAGTATTCGCTGGAGTAGATGTGCCGGGGGCTGTTCAAAATTTAAAGTGCATCAAAGCTGCAGACAGTTACGACCTTACACTGGAATGGAACGCTCCAGCCAAAGGAAAACACAACGGATGGTTTGACAAAAGCAGTTTGACATACACTGTAATGCGCTATCCTGACAAACTCGAAGTAGTTAAAGGATTGAAGGTATGTAATTACACAGACCGCAGCATTCAAAATACTCATGGCTATTATTACGAAATAATTCCTGTTACAAATACCGGCACGGGGGAATCAGCCTTTTCAAACACTGCAATTTCCGGCCCCGCCTTGTCCATTCCTTATCAATGCGATTTCAATACCGATGAACAATATAGGTTATGGACAATCTACGATAAAGACCAAGATGGCCAAACCTGGTTCTTGGATTCTTACAAAGATGAAAGAGGCGGCTATATGAAATATTTTCCTGATATAGAGCTAAATCCCGAAAAGAAAACTGACGATTGGCTAGTTTCTGCACCAATTCAGTTCAGTGCCAATAAAAATTATGTCGTACGCTATTCCTTGCAAACTTTGGGTGGTGAACTTTTCCCGCTCGACTACAAAATCACTTACGGTAAGGGAAACCAGCCCGAGCAACAAGTAAATGTAATAGCCGATTTCCAAAAAGAACGCAACAACGATTCATACGACTATGTACGTCACAGTGTGCCTTTCCAGGTTTCGGCTGATGGAGCATATAACATTGCCTTCCAAACTTACAATGCCGTGAAAGCTCAAGTAACAGATATTGTGATTGAGGAACTGCCTACAACCGATTTAAGCATTGTTTCGTTGAAAGGCTTTGTAAATCCTTCTGTAGGTTCTGCTTCTGAATACAATGTAATTGTAAAGAACGAAGGATTTGAACAGGTTGCTGATTTTGCATTAAACTTGGTAGATGCTGCCGGTACGGTATTGACAACTTTAAAGGTAAAAGAGCCTATTGCATCGCAAGAGGAAAAAACCTTTGTTTTCAGTTGGGTGCCCCAAAATACCGGTGCTGTTGAACTAAAAGCTATTATCGATGGTCTCGAAGGCGATACGATTGCGCATAATAACCAAAGTCCAACGCTGGCTGTTAATGTATTAAAAAAAGGTACTTGGAAACATCTGACCGAAGGCACTGTAGCAACACCGATGATACCTTTCTACCTGTATCAAACCAACAGCGCAATTCAAACAATCTATACGAAAGATAAGCTTGGATCTGCCAAATGTATGATTGAGGGATTGGTTCTGTATTACACCCCAACCGACAAGAAAGAACCTTACGAGTTTACGGCCCGTGTAAAGTTGGGTAATGTTGAAGAAGCGGAATTTGCAAAAGGAGACCCCACTCCGATTGCAGCCGAACAGTTAACTCAAGTGTTCGAAGGAAAGGTGGTGGTTGAACCCACTTTAGGCATGTTAGCCTTGCTCTTTGACAAACCATTCAGTTATAAAAATGGAAATCTTTGTGTTATGCTCGAACAACAGAACACAGCCTCTAACTCATGGATTAAATGGCTTTGTGACTACCAATCGGGCGACCCTGTTTATCATTCATTGACCTATAGCGGTTCGGTTCCTTTTGACTATTCGCAAAAAATGTACGCTGGTAAGGACGTTCCCAATTTGTCATTCTTCCTAACCGAACAACAAACGGGCATTGAGAATCAGTTTTCCAAAGGACAATCAACTGCCATTTACTTCGACAATATTCGGAAAACGTTGGTATTTAACACTCCGTGTCAGGCTATAAATGTATATACACTTACAGGGCTGAAAATAGAATCAGCCACAGAAGTAGGTTCCACATTCTCATTGTCACATCTGACGAAAGGAGCTTATTTAGTAGAAGTTATAGGAGTAAACAAAACTCGCATTGTCAAAAAAATCGTTCTTTGACACAGTCTATAACTTCACAGTATTGATGTAACAAAGGTGTATCGCAAAATTTTGCGATACACCTTTTTAGTTGTCTAGTCAAATACCTCTACCCTACAAAAGGAGGAAAACCCACGATTGAGTT
>FR901766.1:21131-26183 GCA_000437675.1 Prevotella sp. CAG:891 | reverse complement strand
TAGACGACTTCTATTTATAGCATTCTATCGAAGTATTTTTATAATTGAACACCTGCTCACTTGTTTCGCCAAACATTTACTGACACCCAAAGGCATTAGTTACTCAGGCCACTTGGCTTTCGGCCTTGCGCATCACGCTGCGGTAATGCGACAGGAAAAGCGCGGCTGCTACAAACAGACCAAGGCTGAAGGCAATGAACAGGCCGTAAATGCCCATGCCGAGGGGGAAGGCCAGGATGTAGCCGGCAGGGATGTTTACCAAAATGTAGCTGATAAAGGCTATCCACATCATCGACATGACGTGCGAGGTGCCGCGCAGGGCATTGGCGTAACAGATTTGCATGGCATCGCCGAGCTGATAAAGAATGAGGGGTGGGATGAGGCTGACAGCCAGCACCACAACTTCGGGGTCGCTCGTAAAGACGCGGATAAGGAATTCGCCGAACAGCAAAAAGATGAGCGACGAACAAGCGGCCATACCCAGCAAAATGTGGCATCCGGCTCGGGTGGAAAGTCGCACGTGTTCCCAGTCGTGCAAACCGTAGAAGGTGGCCACGCGGATGCTCAGTCCGGCACCAAAGCTGTAATAGAAAAGGAAGCCGAGGGTACCGATGGTTACCATCACCTGGAACGTGGCAAGGTCAACGGCCCCAATCCAACCGGCCATGATGGCTGTGAAGGTAAACGCACCGCTTTCCATACCCATTTGCAACGAAATGGGGAGCGACTGGCTGTTGATGTGCCAAAGTCCCGACCAACGCAGCGGGGTTTCGCTCACTCCCTGACGGTAAACGGCATAGCGTTGGCGCATCAGCAGTACGCCCAGCAGAATCAGGGCCATGACAATACGCGAAAACAGGGTACTCAGGCCGGCACCCAGCAAACCGAGTTCGGGAAAGGGCCCCACACCGTAAATGAGCAGATAATTGCCCACGATGTTCAGCGCATTACCCGTGAGCAGTGCCCACATAGCGGTTTTGGTTTCGGTAATGCCATCGGTAAACTGACGCAGACAGTTAAACAGTGCTACAAAAATCATCGACACCAACACCACCAGATAATAGCTGCGTACAAGGGGCATGATTTCGGCGGGCTGCCCCATGTGGTCCAGAAAGAAATAGCCCACACCCATGATGGTGCAGAGCAGCAGAGCAAAGAGCATGTTGGCAGCCACAGCTTGTTTGAGTATGCCTCCGGCTTCGAGTTTGCGGCCCTGGCCGAAAAGCGAGCTGACCAGTGGCGTAAGGCCGTAGCTGTAGCCCATGAGCAGGAAGGTAATGAGGTTGAACACGCTGTTGACGAACGAGGCGGCGGCCAGCGAATCAGTGCTGTAGCGGCCCACCATCATGGTGTCGGCAAAACCCATGATGATTACGCCCAGCTGCCCAATGGCTATGGGCACGCCTAAACGCAAAATGGCTTTGTGATGAGTTAACACGGTAATGGTTTTTTTAGTGATGGTAGAATATGTGAGTGAGAGAATATACTTATGCAAAAAGAACAGAAGTGCTGCAAACGTGCAGTGGCAGGAACAGCAGTCAGAACAGCTGTTTTGTCAGTCTGCGCGGTTTGGGGCACTTCCGTCCTTATCGCAAAGGGGTTGCCGAGCGTCTGTGCAATGCGCGCAGCACGTTCGGCAACCTCGTTTGTTTGGCAAGTAGCGTAACCGTTTATTTCACGATGATAACCAAATACTTGCTCACGCTCCAGAATTCCTGGGGATTGTTGATACGGAGCACATACTGGTTCTGAGCATCCTTTTCGAGCGTGTACGAACCAGCCGGGTGATTGGTCATGAGTTTAGCACTCTTTGAGTACAAACGGATTTGCTTTGTCACGCGCAAGTCGATACGCGTAAAGTAATCCTTGTTAAAGTCGTTGCTTTTCAGTACATCGCCACTTTTCAGGATACGCTGTTCGCGAAGTTCCTTTTTCGTACCGAACACGTAGTAAGCCGTGTTGAGTTCCTTATCCTGAGCAGCCACGGTGCGCGCCTTTTCCTCGTTCTTTTGGCTCAAGTCGTTCACGCTGGTATTGAGCGCATTGATTTGTTCGCCCTGTTCCGCAATTTTGATGTCGCGTTCAGCCAGCTGTGCGCGGAGTTCGTCAATTTGTTTTTGCTTGTCCTCGAGTTGTTTGTTGTAGTTGTTCACCATTTCCTCGAGTTTAGCCTTGGTGCGTTTGTCGCTTTGGTTCGCGTTGCGCAGTTGCTGTTGCAAGTTCGAGATGAGTTCGCGGTTCAGCTTCATGGTGCGCTGAATGAACTCCATGTTTTCGATGATAGCCTGCTTGTTGGCGCGTTCGCCCTGCTTGTTTTCAACGCTCACACGTCCCTCGGCCTCGTTTATTTGGTCGAAGCCATCCTGAATTTGCGAAAGCGTTTCAATCAAGTCGTTCGACTCATTTTGCGACTGAGTCAATGCCTGACGGAGCGAATCGATGGTTTCGGCATTCGGATCTTTGCTTTCCTGTTCTTTTTCCTTTTTCGTGCTGCACGACATGGCAAACGACAATGTGCAAACGGCAGCGAGCAGTAATAAAATTTTCTTCATAACTGTAGGGTTATTAGGACATGGCACGTTAAATCCCATAGTGTTTTAAATCATGTAAAAGGTAAACTGAAGTCATAGTTTCAGTACGACCATGTCGAAAAGTGAATTATTCGCAGGATTGCGATTCTTTATTTTTCTTGCTTTTTTTCGGTGGTTCACATCCTTCGACCACGATAACGAACTCTCCACGCGGTTCGTTTTCAGTGAAATGCGCCAACACCTCGGCCAATGTTCCGCGCACGCTTTCTTCGTGAAGTTTCGAAATTTCGCGGCAAGCCGAGCAGCGGCGTTCGGCTCCGAAAAATTCAACGAACTGCGCCAATGTTTTGACCACGCGGTAAGGCGATTCGTAAAAAATCATGGTGCGTTCCTCCTGAACGAGCGATTGCAAGCGCGTGTTGCGTCCTTTTTTCTGCGGCAGGAAGCCCTCGAAGCAAAAGCGTTCGCAAGGCAAGCCCGAAGCCACCAGTGCCGGAACGAAAGCCGTGGCACCGGGCAGACACTGCACCGTGACACCGCGAGCCACACAGGCGCGAACCAACATGAATCCAGGGTCGGAAATTCCCGGCGTGCCGGCATCCGACACCAACGCCATGATTTCGCCTCCGGCCATACGGGCAGCAAAGGCCTCAGCCGTCTGATGTTCGTTAAACTTATGGTGAGCCACCAACTGGTTCTTGATTTCATAGTGCTTGAGCAGAATGCCCGAAGTGCGTGTATCCTCGGCCAGCACAAGGTCGGCCTCTTTCAGTATACGCAGCGCACGCAGGGTGATATCCTCAAGGTTTCCCACCGGAGTGGGCACTAAATATAATGTTCCCATGGTGCAAATATAGAGCTATTTTAGTTTCGGACAAACAATTTGTTGCAGATTTCCTCGCTTTTTCAAATAGAATAGATACTTTTGCCATGTGAACCGCTGCTTTGAATGACTTTTTGCCATGCTTAGCTGTCGGTTGGGCTTACTGATTTATCAACAAAAACACTTCGATGAACAACTTCAGAGTAGGCGGACAGTCGCCTATCACCTTCGACCGTTTTATTCGCGGCATCATTGCGCTGGTCATTATCGGGGGCATTTTTGCCATGATTTACGCCCTAAGCGGCGTGCTCATTCCCTTTTTCGTGGCATGGGTGGCGGCCTACCTGCTTTACCCCCTGGTGCGGCAGTTGCACAAACGGCTGCACAACCGCTTCTTGGCTATTTTTCTCACCATTTCGCTCACCATTGCGGCGCTCGGCACATTTGTTTACATTGTGATTCCGCCCATGCTCAGCGAAATTACGCACCTCAAGGATGTGGCGCTGAGCTACATCCAGGCAGGGGGAAATGCCGACGGTATTCCGCAACCCGTGCAGAAGCTTCTGAACGAACACGTCAACGAATACAAAATCGAACAATTCCTACAACACGAGGATGTGGTGACAGCCATCAAGAACACCGTGCCGCGCGTTTGGGAACTGTTGTGGAGTACGGCCGGCATTATCATCAACTTTGCCGCCTCGCTCATCGGCCTGCTCTATTTGCTCTTCCTGCTCACCGATTACGAAAAGTACGCCAATTCGTGGATTACCTTTATTCCGCCCTCGAAGCGTCCTTTTGCCACGCGCTTTGTGGCCGACGTCGAACGCTGCATGGCGGGTTATTTCCGCGGACAGGCACTCATTGCTTTGAGCAACTGTGTGATGTTCAGCATAGGTTTTGCCCTGGTCGATTTTCCCCTGCCCATTGCCCTGGGCTGCCTCATTGGTGTCATCAGTTTCGTACCTTATTTGCAGCTGGTAGGCGTGGTGCCGGCGGCCTTGCTCGCATTGCTCAAAGCTGCCGAAACAGGGCAAAACTTCTGGGGCTTGCTCTGCCTGATTGCCTTGGTCTACATCGTGGTGCAAATATTGCAGGACACCATTTTCACCCCACGTATCATGGGGCACATCATGGGCCTTCCGCCAGCCATCATCCTCCTTTCGCTGTCAGTGTGGGGTTATGCCTTCGGTATCATGGGCCTGATTTTGGCTTTGCCCGTAACCACGCTGGCTATTGAATACTACAAACGCTATGTGGTGGGCGAAACCGACGTGCCGGCCGACGGCATCGACGAACAGACGGTGGCCATGGCCAAAAATGCGGGCGTGTATATCGAAGAACCCTATTCTGCCAATCCGCTCAACAAACTGCGTACGGTGTTGGGCAACAACGAGGCGACACAAACCGACGAGGCGGAAAATGCCCCCGACGAACAGCAGCCGGTCGAAAATGCCGGAGAGCAGCCAAAACCTACTGAAAAACAGTAACTTTATGTAATTTTACTTGCACGGAAAATAGCTGTTTAACAGGCCCAGTCGCAAAACATGTGGTAAAACTCAACGACGTATCATGGGTTTCAGACAGGCCTACCTGCCTTACTTTCTGTGGTAACAAAATGTCAAAGAACGCTGAATGAATCAATAAGGAATATTGTTTTTTCATCCGTCAAGGCTAAAGTGCAGCCTGACTTCGCCG
>FR901766.1:17520-20984 GCA_000437675.1 Prevotella sp. CAG:891 | reverse complement strand
TACGGGCATTCCGATGCGTTTTCCACACGCGAAAAAAAATGAAATCGGGATATAACATTTTATCTCTTGCCGATTCTCAAAATGTACGAAGCAGCCACGTTTTGCCTCACCCAAATGTTACAGTTCCCACACCTTTTTGCTACTGATTCGTTTAACATTTGCAATGAAGGTATCGGGGCAGTTCAGCGATTTACCCATGCCAAACGTTACAGAGGTAAATAAAAATTCCCATTTCCTTTCACGCTCCAAACGTGAAAAGGAAATGGGAATTATTGTTTGGCGAAAATGAGAGGTGAAATAAAAGGTGGAATTTCAACTCAATGCTTCAGTCTATTCCAGCACCACTTTGCCGTAATAGCTCTTGTTGCCCTTCACAGCCTTCACAATGTAAAGGCCCGGAACGAGGTTACGCGTGCTGACAGTCTGTCCGCTTTGTTCGCGCACAATCATGCCGTCTGAAGCATACACACTCACCTTTTCGGGTTCAACGCCATTGATTACAATGTCGTTACCCTCTACGTAAATTTTTACGTCCGTCTGTGTAGCCTGACCCACAGCTTCAGGCAATTTTTCCTGTTTAATCACCTTGAACGAGTCGTAGAGCGAAGGAGTACCCGCGTCGTTCACCGTGTACGTGCTCACGAAAATGGTATCAGTGGTCACCTTGATGTCGCTGAACGTAGGTTCACCGGTTTGTCCGAATTTTCCAGAAAACAGTCCCCAATAATTTTCAACCTGGTGCGAAGTATAGGCATCAATCATGGCCTGTTCGTCGCGCGGTTCATACTTTTTCTTACCGGCCGAATTGTTCAGGAAGTAGAGCGTACCATCGTTTACATTGAACACACCGCCCTGTTTTCCGGTCATGTTTTCGCGCACGCCACCCGGTTCAACGGTTTCCACTTCCTCGGTAGCACCGGCCACCAGCTGCTTAGTGCTATTGTTAACCGGGCCGATTACTTCGTAGATGTGGTCGTGACCCTGGAGTGCCAGGTCGATGTTGAGTTCATCGAACACGGGCAACATGTTTTCGCGTACCAAGTGGCCGTCTTTGTCGCTCTGGTGCGAGCGGCTACCCGTAAACATATTTTTGTGGAACGTGGCAATGCGCCATTTCACATCCTTGTGCGCTTCAACTTGCTCCTTCATCCACTTGGTAAGGGCTGCAAAGTAGCCTTCCTTCTTGTAGTCCTCGTAGTTAACCACCAGGAAAAGGGCATCCCCCTGCACGAACGAGTACACAGTGCCTTCCATCGTGGTGGGTACAGCCGACTGCTTGTTGAAGCTGGTGTCGGTGTTGAAATGCCACGAAAAGTTTGCGTTCGAACTTGTGTCGTGATTACCCTGAGCCACTACCAGCGGATAGTTCATCCAAATGTCCTGCATGGTGCTGAACCACTGTTCATATTCCCACTCCGAGTTGTTGGTACCCGAAGTTTCAACCAAGTCACCGTTTACCAATACGAAACGGGCATCCGACACCATTTTCTGGGCAGCATGAGCTGTTTTCTGCGACACATCGAACATACCATCGTTCTGTGCCTGCGTGTCGGTGATATAGATGAACGAAAAACCTTCGTTTTTGTCGTACGATTCAGCAGCCGTGGTAAAGTGGCCAATTTCGCTCCAGGCATCTTCGTTGCCCACGCGGAACGAATAGGTGGTGCCGGGCTTCAGGTTCACGGCCAAAGCCTTGTGGCTGGTGTACGAACGCTTTGAGTTGGCCTCAATGCCTTCTACATTGTTTTTGGCAATCACGTAGTTGAGGTCCTTCACGTCGGCCGACACTGCTTCAACCGTCAAGGTGGACTGAGCAAAATCGGCTTCGGCAGCATCGGCCTTTTCCACAATTTGCAATTTGCCTTTCTTCACATCGGGGTTGGTGAACCAGGCAAAACCGAGTTGAGTTTTCGGGTCACCGTTCACGGTCATGTTGATGCTGTAGGGCTGCGAGGCACTTTGCATCTGAGTCATCAAACGGGTCAGTTTCGTCCACGAAGGCGTGGTGTAGTTCTTGGCATCAAGTGTCAGTTGCTGTGCACACACGGGTGAAACACCGGTCGAAAGCAGTGCCATCATGGCACCTACTTTCATCATACCCAAAAAATTCATAAGTTAAGCGTTGAGTTAAGAGTGAAACATTTGTTATGTCTGGTGCAAAAGTAGGAGCGTCATGTTGCGCTAACCTTGCCGTTTGGTTACAAACTCACGAACCCGCCAAACTTAACGGTTTTGACCCTTTCTTGCAATCAGAGCGTTACGCATTCGTCATGTCGCTTTGCATTTGTTACAAGGGCGTGTACGCTTTTCTTATTATCCGCAGATACAAAAAAAGCCCGGACACAATAACCACTTTGGCAAGTGGCAATCGTGTCCGGGCATTAAATTAAGCAGATGCCTGCAGAACCAAGAAGATTAGTCCTCGATCAGGTTCACACCCGTCATGTCAGCAGGTTGTTCCAAGCCCATGATGTGGAGGATAGAAGGAGCTACGTCGGCCAACACACCGTTCTTCACCTTGGCATTCTTGTTCTCCGTTACATAGATAAAGGGAACGGGGTTCAGCGAGTGAGCCGTGTTGGGCGTGCCGTCCTCGTTGATAGCGTTGTCAGCATTACCGTGGTCAGCAATGATAATGGTTTCGTAGCCAGTTTCGTTAGCAGCCGTAACCACCTCGTTCACACACTGGTCAACCGCCTTGACAGCCTTTTCGATAGCCTCGTAAATGCCGGTGTGACCCACCATGTCGCCATTGGCAAAGTTCACCACGATGAAGTCGAACTTATCCTCCTTGATGGCAGCAACGAGTTTGTCCTTCACCTCGAAAGCCGACATTTCGGGCTTGAGGTCGTAAGTAGCCACCTTGGGTGAAGCCACGAGGATGCGTTCCTCGCCTTCGTACGGAGTTTCGCGTCCACCGTTGAAGAAGAAGGTAACGTGTGCATACTTTTCGGTTTCGGCCGTGTGCAGCTGTTTCAGTCCCTTCGAAGCCAAGTATTCGCCGAGCGTGTTCTGCACGTTTTCTTTGGGGAAGAGGATGTGAACACCCGTGAACGAAGCATCGTACGGCGTCATGCAGTAGTACTGCAAGCCGGGAATGGTGTGCATACCTTCTTCGGGCATATCCTGCTGCGTCAGCACCACGGTAAGTTCCTTGGCGCGGTCGTTGCGGTAGTTGAAGAAAATAACCACGTCGCCTTCCTTGATGCGTCCGTCGACATTGGCATTTACCAACGGTTCCATGAATTCGTCGGTGTTCTTGTGCTCTTCCGAGTCAGAGTCGTAGCAGCTCTGTACGCCAGCCACCATGTCGGTTACCTGACGGCCCTTGCCTTCAACCAGCTGGTCGTAAGCCACCTTCACACGGTTCCAACGCTTATCGCGGTCCATGGCATAGAAGCGGCCCACGATGCTGGCAATGTGTGCACCGTTGGCATCGCAAACGCCCTGCAAACTTTCGATGA
>FR901766.1:0-17480 GCA_000437675.1 Prevotella sp. CAG:891 | reverse complement strand
CGCTCTTCGGGTCGGTGTCGCGGCCGTCCATGAAGCAGTGAACGTAAGTGTGTTCAGCCACGCCATATTCCTTGGCAATTTCGATGAGTTTGAACAAGTGGTCGAGCGAAGAGTGTACACCACCGGTTGAGGTCAAGCCCATGAGGTGCAAGCCCTTGCCGTTCTTTTTGGCATATTCGTAAGCAGCCACCACTTGCGGATTCTGCATGATGGAGCCATCGGCGCAAGCACGGTTAATCTTCACCAAGTCCTGATAAACGATGCGTCCGGCACCGATGTTCAAGTGACCTACCTCAGAGTTACCCATCTGTCCGTCGGGCAAACCCACGTTCTCGCCCGAAGCCAGCAGTTCCGAGTTAGGATAGTTGGCATGGAGCGAATCCATGAAAGGAGTGGGAGTTTCAAAAATTACGTCGCCGTGGTTGTGCTTACCAATGCCCCAACCATCGAGAATCATAAGAAGTGCTTTTTTAGCCATTTGTGTGTGGTATGAATTAGGATTGATGTAATTGCTTTAATTACCGCCAACAAGCAATGAGAAAATAAGGATTGAACAAAGGTTAGCCTCATCGTCTCATTGCTTGTCGGATAGAAAGTAAAAAGTATGTAGCGCGCAGTAGTGTGTGCTGCGCATCAAAGCGCGGCGCTATGCGTACCTGCGTACGCACAGCCCCCACGCGTTAGAGGTTTATTTCTTTTCCTCAGCCTTGATTTGCTCGTTCACGGTTTTGAGTTTTTCCGTGATTTCCTTCAGGTCATCCTTGAGGCGTTCAATTTTCTTTTCGATGTCAGCCACAATAGAGTTACCCTTTTTCGAGCTTGAGCGGAAGAAGGTAAGGTTCGTTTCGTAGTTTTGAATGTCCTGCTTTTTAGCGTCGAGCACGTTTTGCAAGCGGTTGCGTTCGCGCGTCAGTTCGTTGCCACCCTTTTCGGCCACGTTGCGCTTAAAGTTGTCCATTCTTCTTTTGCCGGCCGTAGCGTGCAGCGTGTCGTACACTTTGTCGCAGAGTTCGCGGTAGCGGCGGTACATTTTTTCCTTTTTGCTGAAAGGCACATGACCAATTTCGTTCCACTTAGCCTGCAATTCGCGGATGCTCTGCAGCAAGTTGTAGCCTGCAATTCTCGGATGCTCTGCAGCAATTTGTCGCCCGGTTCAGCAGCCAGTTTTTCGATTTCGGCAATCACCGCCTTTTTCAGTTCGAGGTTAGCCTCTTCCTCCTTGCGCTGCCCCTTGTTAGCCTCGTTCTTTTTGTCGAAGAAGTAGTTGCAAGCATCGTTAAAGCGCTTCCAGATGGTATCCGAAATTTTGTGAGCCACCGGTCCGATGGTTTTCCATTCCTTTTGCAGTTCCACGAACTTATTCGTCGTAGCTCCCCAGTCGGTGCTATCCTTCAGAGCCTCAGCCTTTTCGATGAGTGCGTTTTTGGCAGCGAGGTTAGCGCTGAGTTTTTCGCGGTTAGCCTTGAAGTAAGCCGTTTTGGCCTGGAAGAAACGGTCGCAAGCCGCGCGGAAGCGGTCGAAGATTTCGTTGTTCACCTTGCGCGGTGTGAAGCCGATGGTTTTCCATTCAGCCTGCAGTTCGATAATCTGCTTCGACATTTCGTCCCACTGTGCATAGGTTTTCAAGTCATCGAGTTGCAGTTGCTCCACCTTTTCGCAGAGAGCCGTTTTCTTTTGTAGGTTTTCCTCCTCGCGCGCCTTCAGTCCCTCGAAGTGATCCTGGTGACGCTTGTTGATAACGGTCGACGCATCTTTGAAACGTTTCCAGATTTCGTCGCGCAGTTCCTTAGCCACCGGTCCGGCTTCGCGGAATTCCTGATGCAGTTTTTGCAGCTGGTGGAAAGCCGAAATCACGTCCTCCACCTCAGCCAGTTTTTCAGCAGCCTCGCACAAGTGCGTTTTGATTTCCAGGTTCTTCTTGAAATCGTAGGCTCTCATTTCGTGGTTCAGGTGCAGTTGGTCGTAGAACTGTTCGGTATAGAGCTGGTAGTTTTTCCAGAGTTCGGTAGCACGTTCAGCCGGAACGGTTTTAATTTCCTTCCATTCAGCCTGAAGTTTCTTTACCTCTTCAAAACCCTTGTCAGCCTCTTCGGCCGTAGCCGCCAATTCTTTGATGCGGTCAATGATTTCGAGTTTGCGTTGCAGGTTATCCTGCTTTTCTTTTTCAAGTTCTTCAGCAGCTTTGCTTCTCATTTCGCGAATGAGTGCGAGCTGAGCCTTGAAGTTTTCTTCGTCGGCATCCGGAGCAGGAATAAAGTCCTCGGCATTGCCGCCATCGCCAACGAATTTATCGCGAGCGGCCACTACTTCGGCATTGTGAATGCGGTAGTACAGCATTTTGAGGTGTTCAAGCGTAGCACGTTCCACGTCCCCACCATTGTAAACAATGTCCTTCAGGGCCTCGATGACTTCGGCCTTGGTGGTGGGTTCAGCTTTTTCGTTTTGCTTAGCCTCAGCAGGCATTGCCTCATTGCAAACAGTGGCTTCAGCCTCAGTGGGCTGCACGTTGTTTACCTCTACTTCAGTAGTGTTTTTAATTTCGTCCATAATAAATAGGAAAGGGTCTGTAAAAGGGGGAATTGGCCGCATGAGCCCCGAGTTCTAAAATGTTTCAGTAGTTCTAAGTTTATCAAGGGCGATGCAAGGTTCCTCCGTTATCGGTAGCAATTATAAGGTACTGTGCCCAAACCCTGTTGTTCGGGCAAGGCCGCACTAGGGTCTTTGAGCACAAAATAGGTGGCAAATAAAGTTATTTTTATTGTATCAGCCAAATTTTCACGCCTAAAAGTGAACAGGCGGGGCTTTAAATCCAAGTTTTCCAGCGGAATAGGCCATAAAACAGGCCGGTAATTACAATCGACAGGATGATAACCAACGGGAAGCCCCACCACGATTCCTCGATGCCGCTAATCAGGTTCATACCGAAGATACTGGCAATAAGCGTGGGGAACATCAGGATAATGGAAATACTCGTCATCTGCTTCATCACGCCGGCCATGTTGTTGTTGATAATGTTGGCGTAAGTTTCCATGGTCGAGTCAAGGATGTTTGTGTAGATGTTCGTGGTTTCGCGTGCCTGGTTCATCTCGATGGTCACGTCCTCGATAAGGTCGGCATCGAGTTCGTCGACGGGCAGCTTGAATTTCAGTTTCGAGAGCAAGGTTTCGTTACCGCGGATTGAGGTGATGAAATACGTCAGGCTGTCCTGCAGTCGCGACAGGCCGATCAAGTCCTCGTTGTCTACCTGTCGGTCCAGGTTGCGCTTAGCTTCTTCAATCAGGATATTGATTTGTTTGAGCCGTTTCAGGTACCACACGGCCGACGAAAGGAACAGGCGGAACACGAGGTCGACCGAGTCGGTAAATCCCTGGTTGCGCTTTTGCTGATACGAAACGAAATCAATCATCATGTTCGTTTCGTAATTGCACACCGTGATACACACGCCCTTGTTCAGGATAATACCCATCGGGATGGTAGTGTGCGGCGTACGCGAGGCCACTTCTTTCACGTAGGGGATACGCAAAATGATGAGCGACCACCCCTCGTCGTACTCATAGCGCGAGCGTTCGTCCTTATCTCGGATGTCATCGAGAAAGTAGTCGGGCACTTTGAGTTCGTTAATCAGGTAATCCTCATCTTCGGGAGTAGGGCAGGTCACCTGCGTCCAGCAGTCGGGAGCCCATTCCTCCATGGTTCTCAGCGTTTTGTTGTAATTCCAGTAAGTACGCATAAAAACAGGTTCTTGGCGGATGCTAACGTAATGACATGGTAAACCTGCCGACCGAACGGCGGCTTACACTACAAATATAAATAATAGAGAGCAAGAGCCTGTTTCGGTCGGTATCAAACGTTATTTTCCGCGTGATAGTCGTCCATTGTTATGAATAATGTTAGTTTGCAAATTACGAAGCCGTGGTGTGCCAAACTGTAGCGCTGCATGTCGTTCTGCTGCCTGGCATCGGGGCATACGGTGGCCCGGCTTCGCGATAGCAAAAGCAAAAGTACACAAAAATATTTGCAACTTCGCAGATTGCGTAAATCTTTTTCGTTAAACCTTCGTTTGTGAAGATTCGGGCTTAAGAAGTCGTCTGAATTTTTATGAATTTCAAGATTTGCCTTTATTTTTGAGGTGTTTTTGGGCCTTGAAGAGGGAGTGTAGCGAGCTACACGACCGATGAAAGATCAAAAAACAACCAAAAAGAAAGGTGAAAATTGAATGTAGAGGAGATAAAACTCCAACTCAAATCTTCGTCAGAACAGTTTAGACGACTTCTTAAAGTGCGCACCTCGGTTACGTTCATGTTTACCGCCACGTCAGCCCTTCTTTCCGCATCGCAGCAGGTTATGGCTACATCAGTATTTTCTTCCAATATTTCCGAATTATAGACTTTAAAATCCCAGCCTCGTATGAGGGTGGCTTTTCCTTTTTTGTCAACCAAAGTTTACGAAGTGTTGCATAAATAATGGTTTTTTGGCTAACGAATGAAAAAATCCGCATCAGGGCTTTGCACATTAAGGGGGTTGGCGTAATTTTGCTACCTCAACTCTTTGTTTTCGCATCGTCGGGCACACTGAAGACCGACAGCCGGAACGACGGGTTGACATAGCACGCACAATACACCAACTAACAATTCACACACCAGCATTATGGGAGGTTTTTTTGGAACAGTTTCGCAGCTCGACTGCGTAGCCGACTTATTTTACGGCACTGACTACAACTCACATCTGGGCACTCGCCGGGGCGGTATGGCCACTTACAACCCGACGACCAAAAGTTTTACACGCTCCATTCATAACCTTGAAAATGCCTACTTCCGCTCAAAATTCGAACCGGCACTCTCCAAGTTCAAGGGTGCCAATGCGGGCATCGGCATTATCAGCGATACCGACGCACAACCGCTCGTTATTAACTCGCACCTGGGGCGTTTTGCCATCGTCACTGTTGCAAAAATAACGAACATCGAACAGCTCACTGCCGAATTGCTCGAACAGAACCAGCATTTTGCCGAACTTTCATCGGGACAAACCAACCAGACCGAACTCGTGGCATTGCTGCTCATTCAGGGTAAAACGTTTGCCGAGGGTATCGAAAATGTGTTCCGCCACATCGAAGGTTCATGCTCCATGCTGCTGCTCACCGAAGAAGGTATCATTGCCGTGCGCGACGACTGGGGTCGCACGCCCGTAATCATCGGTAAAAAAGACGGGGCCTACGCCGTGACGAGCGAAAGCACCTCGTTCCCCAACCTGGACTACCAAACCGTGCGCGACCTCGGACCGGGCGAAGCCGTGTATTTGCGTGCCGACAGCATCGAACAGTTGCGCGCACCGCAGGAACATTGCCAAATTTGTTCCTTCCTCTGGGTGTACTACGGTTTCCCCACTTCGACCTACGAAGGACGCAACGTTGAGGAAATGCGCTACGACAATGGCGAGATGATGGCTGCCGAAGACGACACCGACGTCGACTGCGTTTGCGGCATCCCCGATTCGGGCGTAGGCATGGCACTGGGCTATGCAGCCGGTATGCGCAAACCCTACCAGCGTGCCATTTCAAAGTACACGCCCACCTGGCCGCGTTCATTCACCCCGCCTACGCAGGATTTGCGTGCACTCGTGGCCAAAATGAAGCTCATTCCCAACCGCGATATGCTCAACGGCAAACGCGTGCTCTTTTGCGACGACTCGATTGTGCGCGGCACGCAGTTGCGCGACAACGTGAACGTGCTGTTCGACGACGGCGCACGCGAGGTACACATCCGCATTGCCTGTCCGCCGCTCATCTATAGCTGTCCGTTCATCGGCTTCACCTCGTCGAAGAGCGAAATGGAACTGATTACCCGTCAGCTCATTGGCGAAATTGAGGGCGACCCGAACAAAAATCTCGAAAAATACGCCACTACAGGCACACCAGAGTACGAAAAGTTGGTTGAGGCCATCCGTAAACGCCTGGGACTGACTTCGCTGCGTTTCAACAAACTCGAAACGCTGGTCAAGGCCATCGGTCTGCCTAAGTGCAAAGTCTGCACTCACTGTTTCGACGGTACGGGCTGCTGCAACAAATACAAGGGCAAACAGTAATCTGTAATCTGTAATTTCTTTCATATTATTATTTTTTTTGGCTCCCGTCCGACTATATGTCGGATGGGAGTTTTTTCGGGTTATCCTCTCTTTTTTACGGCCGTTTTTGGCTCAGCAGCAAAAAGGTGAGGGGAGTATGATTTGAACATTGGCTCAGTATATTGTACTTCGTCGCTTATGGGAGAACTTATGCCATGAATCGGAAATGTTGTACAATACCTACTTAAGAACCCGTTGGCGGAATTAATTTAGTGCATACTTAATTCTGCCGATGGGCTTATTGTTTATAAAGTTTGCGTATTGCAAAACGGTAAGTGCACTAATTTTGCCAATGATTCTGGCAAACAAACCGTTTGTAATCTTTGCATAGTTTCTGACGATTAAGAACAGACAAAAGATGCCTTATAAAAACAAAAGGCTGCAAGCAATTCTAAAAATTACATTTAACGTTCTAATGACCGTTTTAGGTTTAATACTTGCGAAATATCATTTTCCGCAGCATGCGAATCTGAGTATAGGCTTAATAAGGAAAAAACATCGCAGAATAGTTAAATAAGCACAAGATTTCGTATCTTCTGCTGAATTGTCTCATAAAAACATTATTTTAGCAAAAAATTAAGAAATAATGGAAATAGCACTTGGAATCATCATCGAAATGAAAAATAAAGGCTTGTCATATTTACTAAGATTGCAGGTTGGTTTCCTGTGGCTCTTGTGCATGGTGCTGTGTTCACAGCTCCATGCACAGGAACATTTGACCCGCAATATGCTGATGTTGTCGAATCTCAATACAGACAATGGGATCTCAAGTGCCCGTGTGTATTCGATAGTTGAGGCTGAAGATGGTGCTATATGGATCAGTACCAAGCGAGGCGTTGATAGGTACAATGGTCAACAGGTACGGAACTATACCTTGGCAACGGATATGCAGTTTAGTGATGCCTGTGGCAGAAACATCAAGTTGACCAAGAATAGCCAACAGCATATCTATGCCTATGATAATAAAGGAAAGATCTATATATATAATAAGGTGAAAGACACATTCCAACTCCAGGTCAATCTGATGAATGTGCTTGGAGGAAGTGTGATGCTCAATGACTTGCTGGTCGATGACAAGGGATGCTTTTGGATGGCATTGGATAGGGGTGTGTATAGGATGGATCCTCCATCTATTGCTGGTAGCAAAGACATAACAGCCCCTGGTTCGCCAAACAAAGGAAAATACATTCTGAAGAACACGTATGTCAATCATATCCGATTCATCGGCAAGCAGTTGTTGATAGGTTCTCCTTCGGGAGTCTTCGCCTATTCACTCACCGAATGCGGTCCAGCCTCGATTGCTCTTGCGAGGTTTTCCGTTCTTTCGTCTTATCACGACGTGAAGGCTCATCAGATATGGTTGGGAACTTTCCATCGTGGCATTATCTTGCTCGATGACAGAACCTGGAAGCCATTGTCTTCTCTCACGCAATTCTCATCCTTAGCAAATATTCCGCTCATCCCTGTTCGTTCCATTATCCCCTACGATGCAGTCACCATCTTGATGGCGGTGGATGGAGCAGGTGTCTATGCCTACGACAAGAAGACCTGTAAGACGAATCTGCTTTTGAATACGGATGGCAGACCGGAGAATGTATTGCATGGTAATGGTGTCTATGCCCTTTGCAAGGATCATCTTGGCGACCTTTGGATAGGCTCCTATTCGGGAGGTGTGGATATAGCTATTCCGATGGAGCATACTTTGGAGTTTGTGCACCATGAGAATCTCAACAGCCAGTCGCTTATCAATAATGGTGTGAACGACATCATGCAAAGCGTGGATACACAGGGCCGCAATAGCAAGATATGGTATGCTACCGACAAGGGGGTGAGCATCTATGACGAGCAAACCCAACTGTGGCATCATGCCCTGTATAATAAGGTGGCACTTACCCTTTGTCAGACTGCCGACGGCAAGGTCTTGGCGGGAACCTATGGTGATGGCATCTTTCAGGTTCATGCCGATGGAAGCAGCAGTCGGGCTTACTCTGTGTCGAATGGCAAGTTAAAGACCGACTATGTATATAGCATATTCAAGGATAGCGAAGGAGGCTTGTGGATAGGTTGTTTGAATGGAGACTTGGTACATATCCCATCATCATCAGAAAAGAATGGAAATGTGGATAACTCTGTTAACTACTTACCAATCAATGAAGTTCAGTGTATCGTGGAGTCTCCTGACAAGAAGAGTATTGCGGTG
Source organism: Prevotella sp. CAG:891 (assembly GCA_000437675.1). Taxonomy (GTDB): domain Bacteria; phylum Bacteroidota; class Bacteroidia; order Bacteroidales; family Bacteroidaceae; genus Alloprevotella. Next base: position 9,160 of record FR901766.1, on the reverse strand, counting down.
GGAACGACCCATGGATGTTATCGTATCGACAAGCGAAGCCTTCGTGTCAGTCGATTCTTCTATCCGTCGGAATTTCCAACTTTCGATTATAATTTCTTTGTCAATGCGATGGTTTTTCAGGATGCACGGCATATCTGGATAGCCACCGATGGAGGAGGCTTGTACCTCTACGATTGGCAGAAGCATCAGGTCAAGAACTATACTATCTCACAATCTTTGCCTTCAAACATAGTCTATGCCTTGGTCAAGACTCCAATTGGCAAGGTGTGGATGAGTACCGACAAAGGACTGGCTTTCATCAATCAAGGAAAGGTGACCAATCTCAACTTCTTTAAAGGATTGGAGCGGGAGTACAGGCATATGGCTGTTGTCCGGACCCAAGACGGGCGAATGATATTCGGAAGCAATGATGGAGCTGTGGTCTTGGCATCCAAGTTTGCCGGGGGATTCAACTACAAGGCTCCTCTTCATATCACGGGTGTTGAGGTAGAGGGAAAGACTTTCGATGAGGCTGACCAACTGGAAGATTGGCATGCAGAACTCTTCGGGATGTTGCAGGAAGGCAAGATGAGTTTCTCTCATGATGAGAAAACCCTCATCGTGCATTTCGAGAGCATCAACTATCCGTATCAGCACGACATCCAGTATCAGTATTACCTGGAGGGGTACGACCATCAGTGGAGTGTTCCTTCTGCCTACCAGCAGGCTCGTTTTGCCAACTTGCGTCCTGGCAATTACACCCTGCATGTCAAGGCAATGAGTAGGAGTAACGGACGCATATTGGGAGAATCCACATTGCGGATTCATATCGCCCAACCATGGTGGAATTCTTGGTGGGCATGGATTGTCTATCTCTGCATCTTAGGTGCTATAGTCTATTTCGGCTGGGATTACTACAGGGAGCGTTTGCATCGCAAGTACTACGATGAAAAGATCAACTTCTTTGTGAATACCGCCCATAACATCCGTACCCCTTTGAGTCTTGTGCTGGCTCCTCTTGCCGACTTGGCGAAGGATGCTACACTAGGCGATAAGAGCCGAAAATTCTTGGAGATGGCACTGCGTAATGGCGACAAACTTCTGGGGATGGTGACCGAGTTGATTGATTTCCAGAAAATAGCCGTTGCGAAGACACAAGTTTGCTGGCAGAAAGTGGAACTGTCTGTCCTCTTGCGTCAGCAGGTGGAGAAGTTCCAGATGCCAGCACAGGAGAAACATATCAGTCTTCGGTTGGCAACCTGTGGACAGCATATCTTCTCTACCGATCTTTCTATGATGGATTTGATATTCGAGAATCTGCTCTCCAATGCCGTAAAATATACGCAGGTGGGTGGAACCATCACTGTCTCAGCTTCGTTCGATGAGGTTGGCAAGAAAGTCTGCATCCAGGTAAGCGATACCGGCATTGGTATCCCGAAAACCGAGGCCAAACATATCTTCCAGAGTTTCTTCCGTGCCTCCAATGCGGTCAACTCTCAGGAGATGGGCAGTGGCTTGGGGTTGATGCTCACTCGCCAGCTTGTGCAGAAACTGGGAGGAAAGTTAACATTCGAGAGCGAGGAAGGCAAGGGAACTGCTTTCTTGGTTGTATTGCTTGACAACAGAAATGTTGATGTATCCGTTTCTTCCAAGCCAGCAAGTCTGCCGGAAACTTCAGATACCTCCGTGTCTGCCGATGAAAAAATAAAATCAGAGGAATCCCTTAAGGAAACGCTTCTTTTTGTAGATGACAACGAAGACCTCCGTCAATACATCCGTATGGCTTTCGCCGACCAATATCATGTGGTGGATGTGGAGAGTGGCGAGGCTGCCTTGAAGTATCTGTCTGAGAATGGTGAGTGCGACATTGTGGTATCTGATGTGATGATGCCGGGTATGCAGGGCGATGAACTCTGCCGTCGTATCAAGGAAAACAAGGAGACCAGTTGGCTGCCTGTCATCCTCCTGACGGCGAAGGCAGGTCGCGGCTTCATGATAGAAGGTCTAGACCTTGGAGCAGACGATTACATTGCCAAGCCATTCGACTCTGCCATCCTTGCCAGCAAGATTGCGAGCATGTTGAAGAACCGCCGCCGTCTGAGTCAATACTATATGGAGCAAAGTCTCGCCATCGTCAGAGGTGAGGACTTGGGGCAATCGTCTCCAAAGAACCTATTGCCAAGCGAACCTTCTCTGCCATCCGTGGCTTCCGATGAAACGAATAAATCATCTGATGAAACAAATAAATCTTCCGATGATAAGAATAAATCATCCGATGAAAAAGAACCGGATTTGGATCCGATGGACCAGGCTTTCGTTGAGAAAGCTACCCGTCTCGTTCTCGATAACCTGAGCGACACCGACTTCACCATCGACCGCCTTTGCCGGGAGATGGCGATGAGCCGTACCCTCTTTTATGGCAAGTTGAAGACGTTGACTGGGCAAGGACCGCAAGACTTCATGCGACTCATCCGTTTGGAGCAGGCTGCCCTGTATCTGAAGCAAGGCGAAAGCGTCTTGGATGTCTCCTTGAAGACAGGATTTGTAAACGTAAAGCACTTCAGTACAGTCTTCAAGAAGCATTTCGGGGTGTCACCGAGTAAGTATGAGTGAATGAGCCATGTGAATTAATGGTAAAGGAAGTAGGACTATAACCATCTGATATTCAGATGGTTATATATAAATATAAGGTTTCAAACCTGGCGATAAGTCAGATTTGAAACCTTTTTTGTTTGCATTCCAACCTGCTTTTTTCCCCCTCACCGTACTTTTGTAGCCGAGTTCCAACAACAACTCGCATTAAGCATAAACAGCAACTAACTATAATCCATAAATTTAATAATGAAAAGCATAAATTTAATAATGGAAAGGTACTTTTTGAAAATCTGCTTGCTATTTGCAAGTATGTTTACTGCATTATCTTGTAGTGCTAGTTCTTCGGAGGTGGATACGCCTGATACAAGCGAATCGATTCCTACCGCCCAGCAATGGAACAAGGATGTAGTAGGTTGGAATCTCGGCAATGAATTTGAGTGCTCAGCTCCTGGACAGGATGGTGAGTCGATGCAGATTGGCAACCCTGATGGTTCCATCCATGCAGAGACAGCTTGGGGCAATCCCGTTGTCACCAAGAAGATGATACAAGCCGTGAAGAAGGCAGGTTTCAATGCCGTTCGTATTCCTATCCGTTGGCAGTGCCACATTACCAATGCTCAGGCGATGAGCATCGACAAGGCTTGGATTGCCCGTATCAAGGAGGTAGTGGGTTGGTGTCTGGATAATGACCTCAAGGTTATCATCAATGCGCATCATGAAAAATGGCTCGAAGGTCGTCCTACCTATCAATATAAGGAGGAAAACTGCCAAAAGCTTGCGCTCCTCTGGATGAATATCGCCTCTGAGTTTGCCAATTATGACAGTCGCTTGGCTTTCGCCGGTACCAATGAGGTTCACGTCAGGGACAACTGGAGCAAGCCTACTGCCGAGAATCTCGAAGTGCAGAATGCTTACAATCAGATATTCGTGGATATGGTTCGTGCCACAGGCGGCAACAATGCCAAGCGCCACCTCATCTTACAGACTTACGTTTGCAACCCTTGGTTTGGCATTGAGAATGGAGGATTCGTCGTTCCGAAGGATGCCGAAGGCAATGGCAACAACTATATGAGTGTGGAATTCCACTACTATCAGCCATGGAGCTACGCCGGCGATTGCACCTACGATTACTGGGGTGATGCCTACAAGGATGCTGGCAAGATACCTGCTGAAAACGAGAAGACGATGACAGACTTCTTTGATAAGGTGGTGAATACCTGGAGCAACAAAGGACTGGGTATCGTGATAGGAGAATGGGGAGTAACCGACCACTATAAGTCAAACGCTGCAAAAGTGCATGAAAACATGACTTATTATTGTAAGTTCTTTGTTTCTGAAGCTCGCAAGCGAGGATTCTCTACTTTCATTTGGGACAACAACCACTTCGGCAACGGCTCTGAGAAGTATGGCATCTTCGATCGTTTCAAGAGTATGAAGGTGAATGCTCCTTGGATTCTCGAAGGAATCTTTGGGAAAGAATAATCTTAAATTAAAAACAAAATATCAACTATGAGAAAGAAAACAATGTTTCTCGGCATGCTCGGTGCAGGTTTAATGTGGATGCCTACGTCTACCATCCTCGCTGCCCAGACGAACAATGCTGCTATGAGCGTTCAGCAGAACCAAGGCATCAAGGGTACAGTGGTGGATGCCACTGGCGAAACCTTGACTGGTGCAGTCGTGAAGGTGGCTGGTACAACCACCATTTCCGTTACCGACCTGGATGGTAAGTTTACCTTGAATTGCAGGCCTGGAGCTACGCTCGAAGTGAGCTACATGGGTTACAAGAAGATGACCGTGAAAGCTGCCAATGGCATGAAAATCACGATGCAAGAGGATGGTAAGGCCTTGAATGAGGTTGTTGTCACCGCCCTCGGTATCAAACGAGACCGCAAGGCCCTCGGCTATGGCTTGCAGGAAGTGAAGGGTGCAGAACTCACCAAGGCGAAGGAAACCAACGTCATCAACTCTCTTTCTGGTAAGGTGGCTGGTCTCGTTGTGCAGAACACCGCTGGCGGTGCTTCTGGTTCTACCCGCGTGCTCCTTCGTGGTAATACGGAAATGGTAGGCAACAACCAGCCTCTCTACGTGGTGGATGGTGTGCCTTTGGATAATACGAACTTTGGCAGTGCCGGCGAAAGTGGCGGTTATGATCTCGGTGATGGTATCTCTGCCATCAACCCTGACGACATCGAGACGATGACCGTATTGAAAGGTCCGGCTGCCTCTGCCCTCTATGGTAGCCGTGCTTCTCATGGTGTTATCTTGATTACGACCAAGAAAGCGGAGAAGGATAAGATTTCCGTGGAGTACAATGGTTCTTATACGATCGATACCCAGTTGGCCAAATGGGACGACATCCAGGAGATATATGGTGCTGGTTATAATGGCGAGCTTCCTGCATCCAGCACCTCTGGCACCAATGCCAGTTGGGGACCTAAGGCAGATGACTTCATGTTCAAGTATTTCGATGGCAAGGAGCGTCCATTCCTGATGCACCCTAACAACGCCTCCGATTTCTTCCGCACAGGTTTCACCACCCAGAACTCTGCCATCCTCTCAGTGAATTCCGGTAAGACGGGTATGCGTTTCTCTGTTACCGATATGCGCAACAAGGACATCCTGCCTAACACCAAAATGAGTCGTGACAACTTCAACCTCCGAGTGAATACCTCTGCGGGTCCTGTTGACTTCGACTTCACCGCCAACTATACTCATGAGAAGGTGAAGAACCGTCCTGCCCTTGGTGACTCCAAGAGCAACGTGGGTAAGAACCTCATGACCCTGGCGGGTACCTACGACCAGGCTTGGTTGAAGCACTATGAGGATGCCAACGGCAACTATTCCAACTGGAATGGTAACGACCAGTATAACAAGAATCCATACTGGGATCTCTACAAGAACAGCAATACATCCAACAAGGACGTGTTCCGTTTTACGGGTAAGGCCATCTGGAATATCGACAAGCACCTCAAGTTGCAGGGTACCATCGGTACCGACATCAACAGCATGAACTTCGAGGACTTCATCGCCAAGACAACTCCAGGTACTCCTGCCGGAAAGCTTACCAACCAAATCTTCAACAACCGCACATTCAACGCCGAGATACTCGCCCTCTACAATAACTCATGGGGCGACTTCGATGTCAACGCTACCGTTGGTGGTAACATCTTCAAGGTGAACAACAAGACCACTACCAACGTTGGTCTCAACCAGCAGATGAATGGCATCAAGAACATCATGAACTATCAGGAGCAGAATATTCGCGAGAGCATTTATAAGAAGCAGATTTCTTCTCTCTATGCCAGTGCGAGCATCGGCTACAAACATACTTACTATTTGGAGGGAACCCTCCGTGGCGATAAGTCATCTACGCTCCCTATCAATAACAATACCTACGTATATCCTTCGGTATCTGGTAGTTTGGTATTCTCTGAGTTTATCAAGAACAAGAAGTTCATCAATTATGGTAAGATTCGCGCATCTTGGGCAAAGGTAGGTAGCGATACCGATCCATACTTGTTGGCACTCAACTATACCACGGGCAAGTACAGCTACTCGGGTCATACCATCGGTATGATAGCCAACTCAACACAGCCAAACAAGGATTTGAAGCCTACAATGACAGGTTCTTACGAGGTAGGTTTGGAGATGAAGTTCCTCAACGGACGCTTGGGCTTGGATGTCACCTATTACAACCAGAACTCCAAGAACCAGATTTTGAGTTTGGCTTCAACCACCACCTCTGGCTATGCTTACCGCCTCATCAATGCCGGTGAGATTCAGAACCAGGGTGTCGAGATTGCCCTCAATGCCCGTCCCTTGCAGATCAAGGACTTCGCTTGGGACTTGGGTGTCAACTTCTCGAAGAATACCAACAAGGTGAAGTCGCTCACCGATGGCATGGACTACTTCGAGTTGGCGAAGGCATACTGGTGCGGTGTTTCTGTAGGTGCCAAGGTAGGTGAGAACTATGGAGCTATCCGTGGACACGACTTCCTCTACAACGACAAGGGACAGGTGGTTGTCGATGCAGCTACTGGTCTTCCAAAGATTGACCAGAAAATCAAGACCATCGGCAACTCTACTTGGGACTGGACAGGTGGTTTCTACTCAACCTTCAGCTACAAGAACTTCCGCCTCTCTGCTGCATTCGATGTGAAGGTAGGTGCCGACATCTACTCTATGTCCATGCGTTCTGCATACCAAACTGGTAAGGCAAAGGGAACATTGGCAGGTCGTGAGGAGTGGTACACTTCCGAGGAGGCTCGCAAGGCTTCGGGTATGGACCTTGCTGCATGGCGTGAAGCAGGCAACTGCAAGGGATTTGTCGTAGAGGGTGTCATTGACAATGGCGACGGTACTTATCGCAAGAACGACATCGCCGTGAACCCTGAAGATTACTGGAAGCATGTGGCAAATGGCGTGCAAAGTGCCTTCGTTTACGACAACTCTTACGTGAAGTGTCGTGAGATTACTTTCGGCTATACCTTCCCAGAGAGCATCCTGGGCAAGTATGTCAAGGGCTTGACCGTATCCTTCGTGGCTCGTAACCCATTCATTGTTTGGAAGAACATTCCTAACATCGACCCAGACTCCAGCTACAACACCTCAGGTCTCGGTCTGGAATATGGTTCTCTGCCATCTCGCAAGAGTTTTGGTTTGAACGTGAACGTGAAGTTCTAGTCTCGAAAAAATGAATCAATTTCTTCAGAAGAGTTCTAATATATAATAAGGTAAGAAAATGAACAATATAATCAAGAAATATATAGGTAAGAGCAGCCTGATGATGGCTTTCGCCCTGATGGCAACCGGCACTGCGATGACTTCTTGCTCTGATGATATCTTGAGCGACATCAATACCGACAAGACCAAGGTGGACAAGCTCGACCCTAACGCACAGTTGACAACAGCTTTGTTGCAGACTTACGGTGACTTCAGTCTGATGGATACCTACCGTAACTATATAACTGGTTTTCCACAGTATTTCGCTGGTGGTTGGAATGTAACCAATTACGCTGGTTCTAATTTCAGAGAAGATGATATGTCCCGTCGAGTTTGGGACCGCTATTATGAAATCGGTATCAAGAACCTTGTGGATGCCATCCACAAATCTGCTGACAAAGCAAACTTGAATGCGGCACTTCGTATCCATCGTGTCTATATCACGGCAGTTTTGGCAGATACCTACGGTGACGTGCCTTGTTCGGAGGCAGGTCTGGGTTATATCTCAGGTATTTCCACCCCTAAGTATGATACCGTAGAGGAACTCTACAGCTGGTTCTTCGAGGAACTTGACGCTTGCGAGAAGCAGCTTGGTACAGGTACCGACCACATTTCTGGTGATGTCACCAGCATGGGTGGTGATGTAGCTCAGTGGAAGAAGTATGCCAATGCACTCCGTATGCGCTATGCCATGCGCATTTCCGATGTTAATCCACAGAAGGCAAAGGAGGAGTTTGAGAAGGCAGTGGCTGCCGGTGCTATCGCCAGTGCAGCAGATGATGCTTATATCAAGTATGCTGATTCTCCATTTACCTATTATGATGGAGCCAACGACTACGATTTCCGTGCCAATGCATTGAGCGAGACTCTCTATGGTCAGGATGCCACATCGCCTACCATGGTATGCTCTACCTTGTTCTATCAGTTGCAGAATACCAACGACCCTCGTCTCTATCGCATCTGCCGTCACTACTACAATATCAAGCGTAGTCAGGTGAAGCCAGATAAGGAGCAGAACATCGACTTGACCGATGATTTCCTGGCTTACTTCCAGAGCAAGGACCTTGGTGAGGAGCCTTGTAACCCTGGTGCAGCCTGGTACACAGACTGGATGAATCCAGCTACGTTGGATGACCTTCCTACTTTGAAGAAGTATGCAGAGATTGACGAGAACACTTATGCCAACTCTGATTATATAGCCCGAGCTGGTCGTCCTTGCCTGAACATCGACTTCGAGATGCCTTCTTGCCCTGGCGACTTGATGAGCTATGCTGAGGTAGAGTTCCTCAAGGCAGAGGCTGCAACCAAGGGTTGGAATGTAGGTGATGGTGATGCTGAGAGTCACTACGAGGCTGGTGTTCGTGCCAGCATGGAGTTGCTCAACAACTACTATCTTACATCCAACAAGATTTCCAAGGAAGAGATAGATGCGTTCATTGCTAACAATCCGTTGGGTGACAATCCTAAGGAGACCATCAACACCCAGGCTTGGATTCTCCACATGATGAACCCTTCTGAGGGTTGGGCTAACATGCGCCGCTCTGACTATCCTGCCATCTTGAATCGTGATCTCTTGACCAAGAATGGTTTCACTTATACGGATTCTAACTGGTCAATGCCTGTCCGCTTGCAGTATCCTGAGTTGGAAGCTCAGTACAACAATGCCAACTACAAGGCTGCCATCGACCGCATGGGTGGTACAGACGATTGGCACAAGCGCCTCTGGTGGGATAAGGCTGATGTAAACCTTCAGCCAGACTTCAATCCTCCATTCGGAAAGGGATATAGCGAGTAGTGTTTAATGTTAAGTGTTAAATATTAAGTCTTAAGTAGGTGTTCAAAATTATTTTTACATTTGAAT
>FR901765.1 GCA_000437675.1 Prevotella sp. CAG:891 | reverse complement strand
GATTTAGGGGTTTTCAAATGCGAGTCTCTATAAATTTTAACACTGTTTCTCACAAGTTATTGAAAGGAGTACACCGCATCGTATCTCTTTTTTATCCATTTTTTCATGATTTAATAGTTGAGGTATGAAAAATTGGGTGTAACTTTGCAGTATATTTGAAGCAACAAAAATATAAAAACGTAAACGTGTAAAAGGAAACTACTGATTTTCAGCAATTCTGGCTTATATTCAATTATTAGGCAAGCACGTTTTTGTATCAACATTCTATTTTTTTAGAAGTATGCATCAGTTTTCTAAATTTTTATTAGCCGCACTTACCGCTCCGGCCTTTGCCGTTTGCGCCAGTGCACAAGTAACTACTTCAGCCATCAATGGTCAGGTAGTGGACGAGAACAACCAACCCGTTATCGGTGCTTCGGTAATGGCTGTTCACACCCCTTCGGGTACCCGCTACCGCACCGTTACCAACAAGGACGGCCGTTACACCCTGCAGGGTATGCGTCCGGGCGGACCTTACACGATGCGCATCAACTACCTGGGCTATGGCGAGAAGAGCTACGACAAGCTCTATCTTGAACTGGGCAACCCCACTCCCATCAACGTGCAAATTAGCCCCAAGGAAAACACTTTGAGCGAAGCAACCGTTACGGGTCAGCGCAAGCAAAAGGGTGGAGCTTCTGAAAACTTCAACCTCGAACAGATACAGAACGTGCCGACCGTTAACCGCAACGTATATGACCTGGCTAAGAACAGCCCGATGGCCATGACGAACAAAGACGGCGGTATCACGTTTGCAGGTTCGAACAACCGTTACAACAGTTTCCAAATCGACGGTGTGGTAATGAACGACGTGTTCGGTTTGGCCGGTAGCGGTACGAACGGTGGTCAGACCAGTGCCAACCCCATCTCAATCGATGCCATCCAGGAAATGCAGGTGGTTGTTGCTCCCTTCGACGTACGCCAAAGTGGTTTCACCGGCGGTGCCATCAACGTGGTTACGAAGCAGGGTACGAACCAAACGCACGCTTCGGCCTACACGTTCTTCAACAACCAGAGCATGTACGGCAAGCACAGCGCACTGAAAAACGACATCAAGGATCCGCTCTCTCAACAGTTCGACCGTACCTACGGCGGAACTTTGGGCGGTGCCTTTATCAAGGATAAACTCTTCTACTTCATCAGCGCCGAAGGTAAAAAGCAGAGCTACCCGACCAGCATTTACCCGGGATATGCCGCCAACTACTTGTCGGAAGCTACGGCACAAACCATTGCCGACCAGTTCGAACATCTGACGGGCATTGGCGAAAGTTTCGGTCCGCGCAACGTAGATAACAAATCGTTCGGTTTGTTGGCTCGTGTAGACTGGAACATCAACGACCAGCACAAACTGGCTTTGCGCTACCAGCACAACGACTCGTTCGACGATAAGTACGGTGTTGGTACCAACCGCTTTACCTTCAACAATTCAAGCTACCGCCAGAAGAACAAGACGAACTCTGTCGTAGCCGAATTGAACTCGCGCTTCACCGACGAAATCTTCAACGAGTTGCGTTTCTCAACCACCTTCGTTCGCGACCAGCGCGAAGTGCCCTACCAGGGTCCGACGGTACAGATTTACAACTTGGTTAGCACCGACGGTACGGCTTCGAACATCACGGGTAACATCGGTACTGAATACTCTTCGGGTGCCAACAAGCTGAACCAGGACATCTACTCACTCGAGGATAACTTGTCATGGTACAAGGGCGACCACACCTTTACGTTCGGTACGCACAACGAGTTCTACAAAATCAGCAACCTCTTCATTCAGGCTGCCAACGGTTCATGGTACTTCGACTCACTCGAAGACTTCCTGGCCGACAACCCCTCGAAGTTTGTGTACAAATACACCGATCCTTCGCTCACCAACGGTAACACGAAGTATGCGCCCGACCTCAAAGCCGGACAATTCGGTTTCTACGCACAGGACAAGTGGAACGTAAACCGCAACTTCAACGCTACGTTGGGCTTGCGCATCGACATCCCCGTGGTGTTCAACAACCCCACGACGAACCCAGCATTCAACAAATATTCGGCTTCGAAGGGCTTTGGCGTTAAGGTAGGCGAAATGCCGGGTGCCAAGGTGCTCGTTTCGCCCCGTCTGGGCTTCAACTGGTATGCCGACAACGCACACAACACGCTCATTCGTGGTGGTGTAGGTATCTTCACCGGCCGCGTTCCCTTCGTTTGGCTTTCAAACGCATTCAACAACACCGGTATGGAGTTGAAGGACGTAACCGTTCGTAAGGACGTTCCTTCACTGGGCAAATATGCCAAGAACCCCATGCAGGCTGTGAACGATGCTGCTGCCAACGGTAAGGCTGGCAACCCCGCCATCGCTACGGTTTCAGACGACTTCAAGTATCCGCAGGCACTGCGTGCTAACCTCGCTTTGGAACAGAAGTTGCCGGGCGACGTGAAATTCACCCTCGAAGGTATTTACACCAAGACGCTCAACAACGTGTTCTTCGAGAACCTTGCACTTTCATCAACGGGCAAGAAGGCTTACGCTGTGCCCGGTGTTGAAGCTGCTGCCGCTCCGCTCTACAACATCGAAAAGAGCAGCTACTCTTCAATCATCAACCTGAAGAACACCAACAAGGGTTACACCTACGCCATCAGCGCCGGTTTGGAAAAATCGTTCGACTTTGGTCTGGACCTCACAGCCAGCTACACCTTCAGCCGTGCCAAGTCGGTTAACGATGGTAAGTCATCGGTTGCCCTTTCGAACTGGCAGAAGAACTCGTCAGTCGATTCAAACTCGAAGGGCGAACTCGGCTTCTCGAAATTCGACATTCCTCACCGCATCCTCTTGCAGGTTAGCTACACCTCGCCCAAATACCTCAACGGTTGGATGAGCACGAACGTGGCTTTGGTTTACAACGCATTCTCTGGTTCACGCTACAGCCTCACCATGTCTGACGCCAGCAAAACCGACTTCAACGGCGACGGCGCTACGGGCAACTCACTGCTCTACATCCCTACCGACGAAGAATTGAACCTCATGCAGTTTGCTGCCACCAAGAACATGACGGCTGAACAGAACCGCGAAGCCTTCCGTTCATGGATTTTGGCCGACGACTATGCCAAGGAGCACCGCGGACAGTTTGCTGAACGCAACTCGAACTTGTCGAAGTGGGAACACCAGATTGACTTGCACATTTCGCAAAACATCCACAACATCAAGGGCATCGGTAAACTCGAATTTACCTGCGACATCCTCAACTTCACCAACATGCTCAACAAGAAGTGGGGTCGCACCTACAGCGTTGACTGGAACTACTCTCCGCTCAAGGTGGCTTCTGTAAGCAACGATGCTAACGGCAACCGCGTGGCTACCTACACTTACAACGGCAACAACAAGCCTAACAAGAGCGACATCGGTTCACGCTGGCACGCTCAGGTTGGTTTCCGCTTGACTTTCTAAGTGGTGCAACAAGTATGAACGCTGTGAGAATCGCTCCGAATGCGCTGAGTGCGCTGCGATTCTTCTGCTATACTTAAATATGATATGGGAAGCTCTCCGTATGCGAGGGCTTCCCATATTTTTTTCAAAAAAAACATAACAGCCAATGCGCCAAACGCCCAACAAGGCACCACTGCAACGGGCATGGGGCTGACAGCAGGTAACACAAACTACCTTGCTTTTGACGCAAAAAAGGGCTTAAATTCAGACAAATGCACGATTATTCCGCCGAAAATCTGTAAATTTGCCCACATAATCAATTTTTTAATCCTTTTTACTCAATGAAAAAAGTATTTCTTTTAGGATTGGCTCTGATGCTGAGCCTCACCGGTGCCCGTGCCGACGAGGGTATGTGGCTCCTGAAACTCATGAAGCAGCAGCACCTGGAGGACTCGCTGCGCAAGGCCGGACTGCAACTGCCGCCCGAAGCTTTGTATAGCGAAACGTCGCCTTCATTGCGCGAGTGTGTAGGTATTTTCGGCGGTGGATGTACCGGCGAAGTGGTTAGCCCGAACGGTTTGATTCTGACCAACCACCACTGTGGCTTTAGCTACGTTCACGAAATGAGCGGCATTGGCCACGACTACATGAAGGATGGCTACTTTGCTACCAAGCAAAGCGAAGAACTCCGCACGCCCGAAAGCCTGACGTTTACCTTTGTTCTGCGCATCGTAGATGTGACTGAAGAGGTAAACAAAGCTGCTAAAAAGGCTAAGGCCGACATTTACACCGAACAAAGTCAGGGCTTTCTGCAGCCCATTGCCGAAAAACTGCTGAAAAAGAGCGATTTGAGAAAAAAGAAGGGCATAAACGTGCGCATCGTTCCTTTCTTCGGCGGCAACCAGTTCTATATGTTCTACGAACAGACGTTCCAGGACATCCGCCTCGTGGCTACTCCCCCCTTCAACATTGGTCAGTTTGGCGGTAACACCGACAACTGGATGTGGCCGCGCCACAATGCCGACTTCAACATGTTCCGCATCTATGCCGATGAAAACGGCGACCCTGCTCCTTATAGCCCCAACAACGTGCCCTTGAAGGTTAAGAAATACCTGCCTGTTTCATTGGGCGGCCCGAAGGCCAACGAGTACACCATGATTATGGGCTTCCCCGGCACCACGACGCGCTACCTCACGGCAGCCGAAGTGAAACTGCGCTGCGAAAGCACCAATGCGCCGATGGTATTGGCCGGCAATCCGCTCCTGGCTTTCTACAAGAAACTCATGGACCAGAGCGACGAACTGCGTCTGCTCCTTGAAGATGACTACGCCAGCTGGGGCAACATGGTCAAGAACTTTGGCGGTATGAACGAGGCTGTTGAAAAAATTGACCTTATCGGTCAGAAAAAGGCTGAAGAAAATCAGTTCCGCCAGTTTGCCAAGCAGAGTGGCAAGGCTGAATACGATGGCGTTATCGAACGCATCGAGGAACTCTGCGCTGCTTACGCCGACACGGTTCACGACCTTTCGCTCCTGCGCATCACCTTGCTGAACCAGCGTTTGCAGGTGCCGACTGACTTGGTTGAAAAATACCTCGGTGCACTCGAAAGCGGTAAGCAAAAGGACATTGAGGCCAGCAAGCAGCAACTGCTCAAGGCTATGACGGAAATACTGACTGCCGGCAAGCTCACCACGAAGCAGGGACTTGAAGTAGAGGCTAACAAGATGAACTTGCTCATGCCTTTCTATGCCAAGTACAACAAGCTCAACCGCAAACCGAGCTACACGAATCGCAACATGAACGAACTCTTTGCCCAGTCGGTATTTACTGACAGTGCCCGCCTGGCTAAGGCGCTTGCTACGGGCAAGGCTGATGTGCTGAAGAATGATCCGCTCTACGTGAACGCCAAGGAACTCGAAGGCTTTATCCATTCAGTGTTCTCGCAGGCCAACAAGCGCTACAACCACGAGCGTGCTGCGCTCGACCGCATTTATGTGCGTGGCTTGTGCGAAATGTACGACTGGTCGAAGGCTCCCGATGCTAACTTTACGCTGCGTATGACTTACGGTCATGCTTGCGACCTCGTGCCGCGCGATGCCGTTCACTACAACTGGCAGACGGTGCTCGACGGTATGTTTGAAAAGGAAAGCAAAACGGAGTCGGACTACTTCATCAACGAACGCTTGCGCAAGCTTTACAATGCCAAGGACTTTGGCCGCTATGCACGTCCCGACGGCAAACTGCCCACTTGTTTCCTTTCGAACAACGACATCACGGGTGGTAACTCGGGTTCACCGGTACTCAATGCCAAGGGTGAACTCATCGGTTTGGCTTTCGACGGCAACATCGAATCGCTCTCGTCTGACCTCAAGTTCAACCCTGCCCTGCAGCGTTGCATCAACGTCGACATCCGCTTCGTTCTTTTCATTCTCGACAAATTCGGCGGCGCGGGCTATGCCATCGACGAAATGGACATCCGTCCGTAATCATTGAGCTACGGCACTGTTGCCGTACAGCCGAATAACGGACTGATTCCCTCCCCTTACATACAATCCCGTTCTGTGCATTACGTCACAGAACGGGATTTTTCGTCCCCCCTTAGCAGTGCCGATTTCCTGACGCAAATGTTAACTGACGAACGCACTAAAAGGTGAAATGCAGTTAAAAACAAAAGTCCTACATGCCTGCTTCCAACCGTCGGTTCAGCCCCCGTTCAGCCTGTCGGCATAATTTATTCCGAGCTTGTTGAAATTTCTTCCAATCTAGTTGAAATTAGTTCCGAGCTTGTTGAAATTAGTTCCGAGCCAGTTTGAATTAGTTCCGAGCTAGTTCTGACAATTTCGGAACTATTGATAATCAGCGCTTTCTGAATTACACCAAAGTCGGACTCAAAAACGCTTGTCGCAGTGTCCCACCCACGAAATAGCCCACTTTTTCGTTTTACATTTATTAAATCAGTTCTTAAAGCCATCAGCTATTTTCTGCTCCACACAAAAGGCTGTCCGAAAGTAGCGAAGACATTGGCAAGTTGCCACACAAAAAAAACGCGCAGTGCCTGCACCTCCGTACGAGGGGCAAAAGGCACTGCGCGTTAACGCATTAAAATAAGTAGGAACGGATTACTTCTGAGGAATACGTTCGAGAATCGTCTTCACGAAATCCCAGTACTTAGCTACGCTGGGAATGTGGCAACGCTCGTTGGGCGTGTGGGGCGAACGGAGCGTAGGACCGAAGCTCACCAAGTCCATGTGAGGACGAAGGGCACCGATAACACCGCATTCCAATCCGGCGTGAATTACCTGCACGCGGTTTTCCTTGTTGAAGAGTTCGCTGTAGATACCCTTCATGAGTTCCACGATTTCGCTGTGGGGATTGGGCTGCCATGCGGGATATGCACCGTTGAGTTCCACCTTCATGCCGGCCATGGCAAAGGCACTTTCGAGGGTTTCTGCGCAGCATTCGCGCATGCTGTCGCGTGAAGAGCGGATAAGGATGAGGAAACGAACTTTACCACCGGCAATCTCGACAATGGCCAGGTTTGACGAGGTTTCAACAATGCTGGGTACTTCGGGAATGAAACGCAACACACCGTTGTGTGCAGCACAGAGGGCATTGATGAGGTTGTCCTGAATTTCGGCAGGCACAATCATTTTGGGGCAAGCCACGTCTTCGACGGTGAGTTGAAGCGATTTTTCAACCGTTCCGTACTCGTCGGTAAAGGTTTGCTTCCATTCAGCCACCGCTTCCTTGAAAGCCTCAACGTTTTCCTTCGGGAGCGTCAGCACCACTTCGGCTTCGCGCGGAATGGCATTGCGCATGTTGCCGCCCTTCCATTCCGAAAGGCAAGCTTCGAAGTTGGCAACGGCATCCTGCACGAGGCGAGCCATAGCCTTGTTGGCATTGCAGCGTCCTTCGTTGATTTCAAGGCCTGAGTGACCGCCGAGCAGTCCGTGCAGCGTCACCTTTACGGCAGCATCATCGGCTTCGGCCTCAACTTCCTGGTATTCGAGTGTAGCGTTCATGTTCACGCCACCTGCCGAACCGATAATCATTTCGCCTTCGGTTTCGTTGTCGAGGTTCAGGAGGATGTCGCCCTCAAGGGTTTCGCCCTTCATGTGGTTCACACCGTGCATGGTGGTTTCTTCGTCGGCCGTGATAAAGCCTTCGATAGGTCCGTGCTTCAGCGTGTTGTCCTCCATCACAGCCATGATGGTGGCCACAGCCATACCGTCGTCGGCACCGAGGGTCGTGCCCTTGGCCTTTACCCATTCACCGTCGATAAAAGTTTCGATGGGGTCGGTTTCAAAATTGTGCGTGCTGTCCTTAGCCTTTTGGGGCACCATGTCCATGTGTCCCTGCAGCGTCACATATTTGCAATTTTCCATACCGGGGCTTGCCGGCTTGCGCATAATGATGTTTCCGGCCTCGTCCTGGAAGGCAGTGATGCCTTTTTCCTTAGCCCAGTCGAGAAGGAATTTCTGTACTTTTTCCAAGTGTCCCGAAGGACGGGGAACCTGTGTGAGCAGGTAAAAGTTTTTCCAAATGGCCTGCGGTTGCAGATTAGCAATTTCGCTCATAAATTGTCAATATATTTAAGGGTTTGTAGTCAGGGTTTCATGAGTAGTCGGGGTGAAATTGGCTCGCTGCGGCTTTTGCACTTTCGGACGCAGATTGAGCCTTATCCAGCCAAATACGCCGAGCAACACCACGAGCGCGGTTTGAATGGTATGCACCACGAGTACAAAAAGTATGGCTTTGGGTTCGGCCACACCGTAAATCACGAGCATCGTTTTCACGGCAAAGTGCCAGGGGCCGGCTCCATTGGGGGTGGGCACAAGCACGGCAAATGTGCCGACGCAGAACGACAGCAGGGCTGCCCAAAGACCGATGTTCGAGGTAAAGTCGAAACTGAAAAAGGCAATGTAAAAATGTAGGAAATAGCCCACCCATATCAGTAAACTGTAGAACAGATAAAGGGGGAGGTTGCTCACATTGCGCAACGACATGATGCCTTCGCACACTTCGTGAAGCATATTTTTGCCCTTGCGAAACAGGGCATAGCGGCGCATGAGTACGCAAGCTGCCACAAGGGCTGTGACGACGCAAAGTGCCGTGACCAGATAGCCTGTGCCGGTAAAGCGGCTGAGTATGCCTTCGAGGTTGGTTCCGGTTTTATCCAGAAACAGCAAGAAAAGCGGCAGCTGCGAAACAAAGGCAATGCCCGTGAACAGCAGCATGAAGAGCGAATCGACCAGGCGTTCGGTAACAACGGTTCCGAGCGATTTGGTAAACGACACGCCGTCGCACTTTTTCAGTGTGCCGCAACGGGTTACTTCGCCCACGCGCGGAATGACCAGGCTGGCTGCATACGACAGAAATATGGCATCGACGCAAGTGCTGCGACGCGGCTTTTCGCCCAAAGGTTCGAGCGACATTTTCCAACGCCAGGCGCGCGCCATCTGTGGCAATATGCCGAACGGAAGCGACAGCAGCATCCACGACCAGTGCATCTCGTTGGTGACGCACTGAAAAAAATCGGTCCAGTCGGTGCCTCGATACATCCACCACAGAATGCTCAGTCCGAGCAAAAAGGGCAGCACGATTTGTAGGGTAAGTTTAATTAAATGTTTCAATGAGTTAAGTATTTCTTCGGTAATCAGGCAGCCGTGAGCAAGGCACAGGGATAGGGCGTCTGTGGCAAGCGGAACCCGAGGTGGTGGTAATCAGTGAAAAGAAAGGGCAGACTTGTTAAGATAATTTGCAACTTCTGCTTGTAAATGAAATAAATTCTTACCTTTGCACCATCCTTGAGTGGCAATATTGCTGCAATATCGTTAGTGCCAAGTTTGTGCTAACCCATGCGGGGCTTCGAAAACTCATTTCGAAAGCTTTGCTAAGGTATAACCAATCTTCACAACAGCAAAAGTAGAAAAAATAGTTCAGATGAAGTCCGTACGTCCCAAAAAATTTCTTGGTCAACACTTTCTTACGCATTTACCCACGGCTCAAGCCATTGCCGACACGGTGGATGCCTGTCCTGACATTCCGGTACTCGAAGTTGGTCCGGGCATGGGGGTGATGACACAGTATCTTGTAACCAAGGACAGAGAGTTGAAGGTGGTCGAAATCGACTTTGAAAGCGTGGCTTACCTTCGCGAACATTTTCCTTCGCTCGAAAATCAGATTATCGAAGACGATTTTCTGAAAATGCATCTGGAGCATACTTTCGAAGGACGGCCTTTCGTACTGACGGGCAATTATCCTTACAACATCAGTAGCCAGATTTTCTTTAAAATGCTCGATTACCGCAACCTCATTCCTTGCTGCACGGGCATGATTCAGAAAGAGGTGGCTGAGCGTCTGGCGGCTTCGCCGGGATGCAAGGCCTACGGCATACTGAGTGTGCTGGTGCAACTGTATTACAAGGTCGACTACTTGTTTACGGTTGAACCGGGGGTATTCAATCCGCCGCCCAAGGTGCGAAGCGCGGTGGTGCGCATGACGCGCAACGAGGTGGAACACCCCGGCTGCGACGAGGATTTGCTGCGCCGCGTGGTGAAAACCACTTTCAATCAGCGACGTAAAATGATGCGTGGCTCTATCAAGCCGCTGTTGGCCGAACTCGACCAGCGCTGCAAAGGGGCTGCTCCGAATCATACAGAGTTTTTGGCTCAACCCTTGCTGACGCGCCGCCCCGAACAACTCAGTGTGGCTGAATTTATTGACCTTACGAACCTCGTGGCTCAGCATTACGAAGGTTCCCTTTCATAATTCTGCATTCTCCTTCAAAGGCAAAGCTCGATTTTGGCAATCGAAGCAAGCCTTATCCAAACAAAAATATCAATCAGATTCAATGAAAACATATTTAGTGACAGGTGCTGCCGGTTTTATCGGCGCCAACTACGTGAAGTACATGTTGGGCAAATACGACAATGTGCGCATTGTGGTGCTCGATTTGCTCACTTATGCCGGATATCTGGGAACCATTGCCGGCGACATCGACAATGAGCGTTGCTTTTTCGTGAAAGGCGACATTTGCGACCGCGCGCTTGTCGACAGTCTGTTTGCCGACTACCGCTTTGATGTGGTGGTTAACTTTGCTGCCGAAAGCCATGTGGACCGCAGCATTGAGAATCCCCAGCTGTTCCTCAACACCAATATCCTTGGTACGCAGAACTTGCTCGATGCGGCTCGCGCAGCATGGGTGATGGGTCGCGACGAACACGGCTACCCCACCTGGCGTCCGGGTGTACGTTTCCACCAGGTTTCGACCGACGAGGTGTATGGCTCGCTCGGCCCCGAAGGCTATTTCACGGAGGAAACGCCGCTTTGCCCGCACAGCCCCTACAGTGCGTCGAAAACGTCGGCCGACCACTTTGTTTGTGCCTACCGCGACACTTACCACATGCCGGTGAGCATTACGCGCTGCTCAAACAACTACGGCCCCTACCAGTTCCCCGAAAAGTTGATTCCGCTGGTTATCAACAACATTCTCGAAGGCAAAAAGCTGCCTGTTTATGGTAAGGGCGAAAACGTGCGCGACTGGCTCTACGTCGAAGACCACTGCAAGGCCATCGACATGGTGATTAACCAGGGCGAAAACGGATGTATTTACAATGTGGGCGGACACAACGAACGTCAGAACATTCAGATTGTAAAAATCATTATCCACACCATCCACGACTTGATGCTGGCCGAACCGAAATTCCGCACCTTGCTCAAAAAGCAGGAACGCGATGCCGAGGGCAACATCAGCGTTGACTGGATTAACGAGGACTTGATTACCTTTGTGAAGGACCGCTTGGGACACGACCAACGCTACGGCATCGACCCATCGAAAATCAAAGCAGACTTGGGCTGGTATCCTGAAACGGACTTTGAAACGGGTATCGTAAAAACCATTCGCTGGAACCTGGAAAACCATGCCTGGATTGAGGCGGTGAGTGGCGACGATTACCAAAAGTACTACGACCAGATGTATGGCAAAAAGTAAACAGCCAACCGGCACTGAGTGCCTTCATCTCGTTTTTTAAAAAAACATGGCGCAACACATGGGCTGCATTCCCGCGTGTTGCGCCATTTTCATTTGAGTGAGTACCCACCCCCCCAAAAAACAGACACCGGCAGTGTTGTGCTGTCGGTGTCTGTAATTTTTAAATCAGTGTGTTCAGCTGTGTTTAACAGAGGAACAGAATAATGGATTGCGCTACAAGGATTCGCAGGAACATGGCCAAGGGGTAAACCGTGGAGTAACCTACGGATGCTGCATCGTTGTTGGCAGTTTGGTTAGCATAGCCCAGTGCAGGGGGGTCGGTCGTTGAACCGGCAATCACACCCATGAGCGTGAAATAATTGAGTTTGAACTTCAAACGGCCGATGGTGCCCATGATGAGCAAGGGAATGACGGTGATAAGGAAACCTACCCAAACGTAGGTTATACCGTCGCCTTCAACTACGGTCGACCAGAAGTTTGAACCTGCCTTGATACCTACTGAGGCAAGGAAGAGAATCAAACCGATTTCGCGCAGCAAAAGGTTAGCCGAGGTGGTGGTGTAAGTCACGAGGTGGAACTTGTAGCCATAGCAACCGGCGAGAATGGCGATGATGAGCGGACCACCTGCCAAACCTAACTTGAGGGGCGTGGCCATGCCGGGGAACTGGAAGGGAATGCTACCAAAGACGATACCAACGAGGATACCCAGGAAAATGGCACCTACGTTGGGGTGGTCAAGGCGTTTGATAGAGTTACCCAAAAGGCGTTCAACGCGCGTTACGCAGTCCTCAGGACCCACGACCATGAGGCGGTCGCCAATCTGAATGCGGAGCGAATTGTCGGCAAACAGATTCATACCCGTACGGGTGATACGCGTAACGTTCACACCGTGCATGGTGCTGAAGTGCATTTGTCCGAAGGTCTTTCCGTTTACTTCGGGCTGTGTCACGAGGATTCGCTTTGAAATGATAGGCGACTTTTCAGCTTGCCAGTCCACTTCGATGCTGCTACCGATAAAGGCAATCACAGCTTCAGCGTCGTCTTCGGCACAAACAGCGTTCATTTCGTCGCCAACGCTGAGTTTGGTTTCTTTGTTGGGCGAGAAAATTTCATCGCCGTGCTTGTAGTGCGTACAAACGAAGGTACGGCCAAGGAACTCGGTGAGCTGACCAAAGGTTTTACCTTCAAGTGCAGCATTTTCCACACGCAACGACATGTGGTAAGGCTTGGCATGGGGGTCGTCCTCCTGTGAATGGCGAATTTGCTCTTCTTCTTCTTCGAGCTTGATGCGCAAAATGTAGCGAATGGCAATGGTAGCAGCAATAATGCCGACTACACCCAAGGGATAGGCACAGGCGTAACCCGATGCAATGTTCTGTCCGCCCATGTTGATGCCAAGAGTGGTAATGGCTTCCTGAGCTGCACCTAAACCGGGAGTATTAGTTACTGCACCATACAGCACACCAACGGCCATTGGCAAGGAGGTGGGGTCAGAAGTGTCGAACACCAAATAGTAAAGCGCCAACATGGTGACGACGTTGAGCAACACGATGCCTACGGTGATGAGGTTCATCTGCAAGCCGCCCTTCTTAAACGACTGGAAGAAACCCGGACCTACCTGAAGGCCAATACAATAGACGAACAATATCAGACCAAAGTCCTGAATGAACGTCATTACTTTTGCGGGACAAGCAAAACCACCATCGGGATCGTGAATGCCCATGGCATTGTAAATGTGACCCACGACAATGCCCGCAAACAACACGAAGGTAACCCCTAAAGAAATGCTGCCGAACTTGATTTTACCAAGTCCTACACCCAGAGCAATAACCAGGGCATAGAGCAACACAATATGGGCTACAGAATCGGTTGCGACAAATAGAGATTGAAACCAATCCATAGTGAAAATGAAAATAATATAAAGTTAGAAAATGAATTTACTTTCTACTGTTTTAGTCGGGGTGTTTTTCCGATATAAGAATGTTGCAAAATTAAACAGAAAAAACCAAATAACTACATTTTATTGCAAGATTGTGGGTAACTTTGCCGATAAGGAGACTGTTTAACTTGAAATTCAGCCTCATCAGCGAGTGTTAAAATCCGATTTGCGATGATAACTTCTCAGCTGTACCCTACTTTTTAACTTGGGGGATTACCCCATACAACGAATTGATGAACTATGCAATACTTGGAATTTACGTTTAACACGCAGCCGGCGAACGAGGCTGTGCACGATGTATTGTCGGCTATGCTGGCCGAAATAGGTTTCGACAGTTTTGTTCATACCAACGAACTCGACCGCCCCGTTACGGAACGTGCGGCTAACCCTGAGGCACCCGAAATGGCTGAACTGACAGATGCAGGACAATTTCACTGCTACATTCAAAAGGCGCTTTACGACGAGGAGGCATTGCGCGAAGTGGTTGAACAGTTTCCGCTGCCGGAAGTGACCATCAGCTACGAAATGGTCGAGGCTGAAGATAAGGACTGGAACGAGGAGTGGGAAAAGAATTATTTCCAACCGCTCGTGGTCGACGGACGCTGCGTCATTGCCAGCACGTTTCACGAAAATGTGCCGCAGGCTGAATACAGCATCACGATTAACCCGAAGATGTCGTTTGGCACAGGACACCATGCCACTACTTCGCAAATGATCAGCCGCTTGCTCGAGGATGACTTGAATGGGCTTGAGGTGCTCGACATGGGCTGCGGCACCAGCATCCTGGCCATTTTAGCCCGTATGCGTGGGGCTAAGCATTGTTTGGCTATTGATGTGGACGAATGGTGCGTAAACAACTCGCGTGAGAACATTGACTTGAACCATTTGGATGGCATCGATGTGGAACTGGGCAATGCTTTGAGTCTGGAGGGACGCGGCCCGTTCGACTTGGTGATTGCCAATATCAACTTGGGCATTTTGCTCAACGACTTGAAATATTATGTGGCTTGCATGAAGCCGGGTGCACATATATATATGAGTGGTTTCTACGACACAGACGTGCCTCAACTGGTGGCCGAAGCTGAACGCCAGGGGCTGACGCTCACTGATGAGCGTGTGCTCGATGGTTGGGCGTGCATCAAGTTGCGCAAGTAATTGTGCCACGATGTGGTGTACCAAAGAGAGGACGATTAGTTCAGTAGCAAAAGCGTAGGGTAAAACCCAACGACGCATCAGGGATTTCAGACAGGCCTACCTGCCTTACTTTCTGTTGTAACAAAATGTCAAAGAACGCTGAATGAATAAATAAGGAATACTGTTTTTTCATCCGTTTAGGCTAAAGTGCGGCTTATCAATGCTGAGGTGAAGCCTGACTTCGCGAGTGCAATGTCAGTGCAAACCGAAGGCTCAGCCAAATGCTACGCACAAATGCCTTTTTGCTACTCTCCCGGACGATTGCTGCACCTGTATTTTGTATGCGGCACATCGACTCCTTTTGACTTGAAACACTTTCTAAACAAAATCCCCGTTTCTTCCCAACTCCCTAACCAAGGAGTAAAAGAAGAAACGGGGATTTTTTATTTTCCGTTGGGAGAAGGGCTAAACCTATAGGCGGCTTATGCGAGACTATCGGAGCTATCGGAACTGCGAGTTAGAAGGGATAGCCGATGGCAAAGTGTATGCCTAAGCCGTCTTTGAACTTTTCGATGTTGTAGAAACCGGATTTCGACGTTTTGTAAGGCGCATGCAGGGCAATACCTAAGTCGAGGCGCAACACGAGGAAGTCTAAGTCGTAGCGCAAACCGGCACCCGTGCCTAAGGCTATGTGCTTGAGCGAGGAACCCTTGAACTGCGAACCCGGACGTTTGGGGTCGTGGCGCAGCGTCCACACGTTGCCGGCATCGAGGAAGATGGCACCGTGAATGTCGCCAAACAAGCGGGCACGTAATTCGGCGTTAGCCTCGAACTTGATGTCGCCGGTTTGGTCCATATAGGCGTATTTACTGTCGACCGGGCGGAACGAACCGGGACCGATGGAGCGCACGGTAAAGGCACGGATACTATTGGCACCGCCCACATAGAACTGGTCGACATAGGGGGCTGCCGTGCTGTTGCCATAACTGTAGATGATGCCGCCAAACAGGCGCGTGGCCAAATGCACGTCTTTGGTAAACTTGAAAGTTTTGTGAGCCTCAGCCGTGAATTTCACATATTGGGCAAAGGGATTGCCAAACAGCTCTTTGTTCTTTTCATTGAACTTTTTGCCGGTCATGGCGTAAATGGCTGAGGTTAAGTTACCTGCTTCCTTCAGCGTCAGTTGCACCCACCAGGGGTTGCGGCGCGAGGCCGACGACTGGTAAGTCATGCTGTACGACATAGAGGGAACAAATTGGTCGCGCATGGAAATGTAGAGCGCAGGGTTCGCAGTCATGATGCTGTCGAACTCGTGGGTGGTGTGGTTCAAACGGTCGAACTCAAGGTTGAACAGCGTCAAATCATGTTTCAGGTTTTCACGACGGTGCCAGCTGTAAGTAACACCTAAGCCCAGACTGATCATGTTGTAGAACTTTGAACGGTTCTTCCAGTCGGCATCGAGTTTGAAGTCGGTCGTCGAGGGAAAACGCATGCGGCGACGGCTGATGCCGGGAAACACAAAGCGCGGAAACTTTAAGGCCAGTTCGGTACCGAGTTCGTAGGAATTGAGCAATGAATTGCCACCTTGCGCGCCGGCGCCGGTTTGCCATTCGTACGAGCCGAATATCTTGAACGACACTTTTTCGCCACCACGGAAAGCATTGCGCTTCGCCAATTCGTACGACACACCGGGACCCACCTGCTGGTTACTCTTCATCGTGGCGTTCACTTCGAAGGTCGAATCGTAGAGTTTATCCATTACAGCCGATACGTAAATATCGAGCGTATCACACTGCGCACTGGTATCGCGCGGCACGTAGTTCACGTCCATTTGGCTGAGCATCCCCATCGAACCTAATTTCTGAAGGGTTACTTGCTGGTCGCGCAGCGTGTAGGGCTTGCCGCGACGGTGCGTAATGGCATGGCGCCACATATTGGCACGCAGCGGCATTTTCTTGCCCGAATAATTAAAGGTGTAATTTCGGCGGCGTATGGTAGAATCAAGCGGTGCGTTGCTTCGTTCGCGAATGTTGATGTTGGTGTGGCCTATGTACCACGGGTGGTCGGCACGTTCGGGGCGTTCGGGGGCGGGCTGCACTTGCAGTTGCACCTTGTTCTTGCGCATCAGTGTGTCGGCACGGAAAGTGGTATAGTTAGCATTGAAAAAGTAGTAGCCGTGGTTACGCAGCAGTTCTTCAATGCGCACTTGTTCGGCCGAAAGGTTTACGACGCTGAACGCATCGCCGCTATGCAGTTTGCGGTTATGGTCGTCAAGGCGCAAAATGCTGTCGATGCGAGCGGGATAACCTTTATAGGCAATGGAGTCGAGGCGATAAAGCTGTCCGGCCTTTACGCTGTAGCTCACACGCGCCTTCTTCGGATTTTTCTGCGTCAAAATGTTGTAGTCCACATGGCCCTGAAAGTAACCGTAGTTATGCAGCGTGTTTGTGGCTACCTTGGCGCGCATTTCGGGGCTTACCAAACTGATGAGTACCGGGTCGGTGCCGAAGGTTTTGAAAATCCATTTACCAATTTTTCCTTGATTGTCGTGAAACTCGTTGTGTACCCACAAACCTATTTTCCACGGCCAGCTCATGCTCGACGAACCAAAGATGGAGTTGTTAGGCGGATAGGCCAACACGGCTTCCACCTCTTCCTTCGCCGTGGCAAAGTCGGCTTCGTTTTGCTTTTGCAGCTGTTTCAGGGCCTTAATTTCCTCTTTGGTCAGTTCGCGCTTCACATGAAGGAGCGAATCGACGTTCTTCGGCATTTTCCCGTCTAACAGTTTTTCGACGGCTTGCACGGCATCGGCCACGGCAATGATTACGCCTGTCGAATCGCGGTACTTCTTTTTGCGCATTCGGGCAGGGTCGTCTTTATAGTCAATTTTCTCGATACCCGTGTAAAGCTGCTCGTCCTCGGGCAGGGCACGGGTAGTAGAGCAGGCCGTGAGGAACCACGAGGCCGCCAGCGAGCCCAAAAAGGCTACGGCTGGAAACAGGCGCCACGTGATTTGCTTGATTTGATATTGCGATTGTATCATTTTGCTTTGTCGAGGTTGGTGTTTTTAGGAAGTACCGCCGGCTGAGTAGCGGGCAGTCCGGTAGCCGGCTGTTTGTCGCGTTTGTTCGCCGGTAGGGTCCGGGTGGCAGCGTTTTCGCCCTGCTGCAACTGCTTGCGCTTTTTCTTTTTGAAAATGAAGAGTTCACTCAAGCGGTCGGTTTTTCGACGCAACACCAAACCGGCTCCCGTTTTGGTAAGCTGTCCTTCGAGGGGGTCCTGACTGTTGCGGTCGTAGAACACTTTGACATAGCGCGTGGCGCTTTCGTCCAAGCGGTATTCCACCGACACATTGTTGATGAAACTTTCGGCCGAGTTCTTAGCATCGGCACCCGTCGACACCTTACCGCCAATGATTACGCTGATGCGGTTACCCCAGAAGCGTTTGGCAAACTGGAAGGAGTAGTCGGTGGTGCTAGTACCGGTTTCGGCCGTTCCGCTTTCGACGCCCAGGTTGATGTCGATGGTTTTCAGTGCCGAACCGGCAATGTTCTGAATTTCGCTTTGCAAGAAGGCATTCAGCGCATTGTTCGCCTTGAAGCCTGAACCCGACATCATGCTTTCGTCGGTCATATACATGCCCGTAGCCATGAGCGTAACGGCTGCTTTTCCGCGCTGTTCGGCCGACATGGCTGCCAGTTCGTTCTGAATGGCCAGGTCCTCGGGAGCTTCGATGGTAAATTCCAGCCCCATGTCGTTCAGCGGTTTGGTAATGGCCACACCCACGTCGAAGGCTACCGAACGCTGTTTGTCGTTTTCGGTGACTACTGCCTTGGTGCGTTCCTTGGCGGCAATGTTCAGCGTGGGGTTCATCACATCGCCGGTAAATTCAACCGACGAACCCTGAACGAGTTCGAACGATTTGAGCGGAATTACGGGCAGAGCGTATTTCATTTCGCCACTGTTGGCGGTGAAGCGTCCCGTCATGCGCATATCGCCTTGTTGCGTCATGCGCAGGGTCAGGTCGCCGCCACCTTCGAGGTTTACGTAGCTTTGTCCGTCTTCGCTGAGGTTGCAGTGAAAGCGGGCGGCATCGCTGATGCTGATGCCCAATGTCAGGTCAAAACTGCCTTCGGGCACGGGTTTCGTCACCGTAGCTTTGGTGCTGTCGGCAAAGCTGACAAACTGTACCAAATCGTTCAGGCGGTCGTCAACCGAAAGGGGCGAATCCTTGAGCACGTAGGTCATGTCGGTGCGGTCGAGCACATCCAGCTGTCCGCGAATGCTCAGGTTGCTCGTTGTGCCTTTGAGCGTACCCATAAAGTTGGTGTAGACCTTGCCAAACACCATCGACTTTGCCTTTTTGCGGGTATTGATTAGCTCAAAGTTGCGTGCCTTCATGTTGAAGTCCATGCGGATGCGGTCAAAGTTCGACATGTCGAACACGCCGTTCAGCACGAGCGGCTGTTTACCCGTGGAGTACAGGTTGTAATTATCGAAAATCAAACGGCTGTCTTTCATTTCGACGGCTTGTTCGTCGGTGCGGAAGTCGAAACCATAAACATCGGAGTAAATGTGCGCCGAATCCAAATCGAGTTTACCATTGATAAGGGGTTGCGCCGTGGTGCCCGAAAGTTTCAAGTCGCCCCCTGCCCTTCCGCGCAAAGCTACATCGGTTCCGACAAGGAAACCATTGAGCAGTTTAAGGGGGAAGTCGTGCAGGGCGGCATTTCCTTCGAAGCTGCCTCCGTCGCGGTCGTAGTAAGTACCGTTGCACGCCAACACTTCTTCGCCGTTTGAGCTGATGAAAGCCGAGGCTTGGTGTTCGCCGCCCTTTTTAGGCAGGTAAAGGGCTTCGATACCTACGTTGCCTAAGGGGGTTCCTTCATATTTAAAACCTTGTGCATCGAGCGACGCCATGGCCGAAAGCTCTGATTTGTCTTTTTTGGCCGTGACGTGCACATCGCCGCTGAGCATACCGCTCAATTTGGGCATATAGGGGAGTACGCTCGAAAGTTCTTCAAGGTTCACGCGGTTCACACTCAAGGTCACATCGTTGAGCGAATCGCGCGGTTCACCGTATATTTTCAGTCCCGTGCCGTCGTCGGCCAGCAGGTCGACGTCGGCCTTTATGCTTTGGTCCTTGCCCAGGTAGATGTAGTTCTTTTTGTTTACCGTAAAGTTGCGGTAAGCCAAAATCGGGTGTTCGGGATAGAAGTGCACATAGGCTCCCTCGTCGGTCAGTTCGGCGCGTAAACCAATGTCTACGCCTTTTTTGCCTTGTCCGTCAAGGTAAATCACTTCCAATCCGGCACCTGCTTTGAGCAAATAGCCTTGCAGTTGCACTTCAAGCGGTGTCGGGTTTTTCTTATTGTTTTTGACAATACCGTTCAGCTTCACGCCCGTTGAATCCTGCATGATGTGCGTGTTGATGGTATCGAGCAGCAAGCCTCCCATACTGAACGCACCCATGCGCGCATCGCCCGTCATGCCCTGTAGCGGGTCGGCATTCAGGTTCAGGTAAGCCGAGTTGAACGAATAGCCCTTCATGCGTGCCAGGTTATAAATGGGGTTATCACGTCCGGCGCGCACATACAAGCTCATCACCGGCAGAAGGGTTTTTAATTTTTCCTGATCAATGGCTTTGTTCTTAATTTGAATGCCCATTTCGTCGGCAAATCGCGCAATGTGTTTGCTGAGCAAAGGCACATTACCCTTTGACCCCAGATTCAGTGCCAAATCGCCTGCCGACAAAGCTGCCGTGGTGGTATCTTTCGACGTGGCAAAGTTAAAGGCTATGTCCTTGGCCACCGAACTAATGCGCTCGGTAATGAAACGGTTATTGCGAATACCGCCTTCAACGTCAAAAGCCGTAAAGTTTCGGTTAGCTCGGGCGGCAATGTCGATGTTCGTGCCCACCCACAGCGTATCGGCCGTTACGCCGAGTTTGTAGAGGTCAAGTTCTTCGATGTTGGCCAGCAGCTGCACAGCATAACCTTTTCGGCTGATTTGTGCCTTGATTTCGCCGTCAGCGGTCACCCAATCGTTCTTGCCGGTTTGGAAGGTAGCGCGGGCTTGTCCGTTGCGCAAGTTGGCGTCGAATTGCAAACCGCTCAAGTCGTATTTGTCGTAGGTCAGTTGATTTATCGCAGCATCGGCCTTGAGGCGTGCCCGTACGCCGGTGGGGTCGAAGCCCACACCGCTGGCCTGCAGTTTACCGGTGAATGGGCCAATGGGCAGATCTTTCACGAAATGGCCCACGGGAAAGTGCTGTGCCGTGGCTTTCAGCCGATAGGCTTCGGAATCAACATTTACGTTTGCCTTAGCCGTCAGTCGGCCGCCGCCTTGCGTCAGCAGCAAGTTTGCCCGGTATTGGTTTCCTGTAAAGCCAACCGTACCTCGGGCGCCGATTCCGTCGGGCACATTCACGGTTTGCAGCACGCTTTTGGGCAGCATTTGTCTGATAGCCTGCAAGTTGCGGGTGTTCAGTTCCAGTTTAAAGTCGCCCGTGCGGTGGTTTTGCATCACGAAGTGCGTGTTGCCCTGCGCCGTGAGTTTGGCCACGCCCGGTACCCGTGCCACGAGTTCTTTGATTTTCAGGTGGTCGATGTTGCCATCTACCTGTGCATGCAGCGTCAGCGGTTCACGCGGCATGGCTTGCAGATAGGCATCGTCCAGATAGCCGCGCGCCAGTGCTGCCAAGTCGTCGCGCCCAATGGAAGCGCGCAAATCGGCATGGCAGTCGCCGCCTTTTCCTTCGGTAAACGAGCGGAAATCGAATGCTACGTTGGCCGTAATTGCAGAGTGCGGCGTGTAAATTTCCAGCGCAGGCAACTGCAGGCGGGTGGTGTCCATCCATATTTGTCCGCGCAGTTTGTTCACCGCCAGTCCGCAGCGTTCCTTGAGGGTGGCCGTGCGCAGTCCGGCGCGCAATTCGCCCTGATTGTTGTAGCTCAGGGTGTCGATAATCAGTGCAATGTCGGATGCTTGAATGTGGTTGGGGTCGATGCCCTTTACGGGTGTTTCCTTGGGCAAATCGTAAATGGCCTCTGAGCGGCGCAGTTCGAGGCGGTGCACGGCGTAGTAATTTTTGCCTATGTCGAACACACCGCCGCGCAGGTCGGCAAGTCCCAGCGTGGCTCCGATGCGCATGGTGTCGCCGGGCATTGACAGCCTGACGCGTGCATTTTCCATATTGGCTTTTGCCACTTCGATGCGCCAGCGTGTGGGTGTCGAAGTGGTATCTTTCTGGGCGGTATCGCTCAGGGCAATGTCGAAATCGGCATTGCGCAGTTTCACGCGCTGCACATTGATAAATTCATTTACCCAGTCGATGGGGTTGGCCTCAGCCACGAGTTCTTCGGCTTTGCCTTTGATGCGTGTATCGGCTATGTAGCTTTTCGTGTCGATGTTCAGTCCGTAGGCTCCGAAACCGTCGACCACGGCTTTACCTTGCAGCAACGGCCACATTTTCACGTTTAGGCGCAACGAATTGAGCGCAAACAGGGTGTCGCGCTTTTCGATAGCTACCACTTGGTGAATGGCCAGGTCGATGGGAAAGGCCAACCGCACTTTTTTCACGCGGATGTCCATGTTCATGGATTCCGACAGATTTTCGGCCACGCGATGTACGGCAAAATTCTGTACGGGAGGTAGGTAAAGCAGGATGGCGAGCAATAAAAATAGTGCAATAGGTGTTAGGATGACTATGCCCAGCCATTTAAGTATTTTCTTCGTCTTCTTCATATTCCTTATTTGGGCCTGTGGTTGCCGCGGCTTAAGGGTTAAAACGGTAGTTTCTGCAAAGTAAGCGTGCGCAACCTGCCAAGGAGCAAAATTAAGGTTTTCATACGGATTATGCTTGGCTTCAATGCCACAAAAGTGGTTATTATTCCCGTTTTCTGTGCTTTTGTTGTCGATTTTTCCTTCTCGGCCTTGTTTCTGTCGTTTGTGTTTTGATTTCGGGCAAAATGTTAAAGAACGATGGAGTAATAATCAAGGCAATCTGTTTTTCATCCGTTTCTTCTTCAATGTCTGTGCAAACCGAATGCAGAGCGACGAGAGCTGGCTCTCAAAAGCTATGCTGAGGTGAAGCCTGATTTTGCTGAAGGCAAAAAACAACACGCGAACACCAAAATCCAAAGTTGACGACAGCGCAACGCACTGCGACCTCTATCTTTTCAATTTCATTGAACAATAGTAGGCGTAGCTTCTTGTCAAAGCGATACAACATCATAACCTTACCGAAAGACACTCCTTGCTTGAATAGATGCTGCTCCTTGGGAATAGAAAGCAATGGGTACATATAGGCAGACAAACGATAGTAACCGATGTGGGAAAGATAATGCTGGGCTTTTTCCTCATCGGTTATCTCCATACCTCTTGTTTTGAGTATCTGTACTAACTCTTGGGGTGTGGAATATGTTTTTATAAACGGAATTCTTATTGCCATATACCCATAAAAACAAAAACGACCCACACATTTGAGCATCGTTGAGAGGCTTGGCGGGTTCTCGTGCTGTAAAGATACGAATAATCATTGATAATACAAACTTTTCAACAAGAAAAATACGCAAAACAGTAAGGAGAACAGGCGGCTATATTGGGCTTGGTTCATATCGTATATGTAAATTTTCAGGTTCTAAGTAGGTGTTCAAAATTATTTTTACATTTGAATTGTGTTATTGTGCCGTAGCTGCTTGTTCTGTACTCAGGAGCATAGCGGGCTATGTGACTGAGGACAGGGCGAGCAGATGCGGTGCAAGAACACCGGTTCAAAGTAAAAATACTTCGATAGAATAATATAAAATAATTTTGAACACCTACTTAATATTAAACCAGCCCCTAGAGTCGCACTTTACCAGCCAAACAAAGTGGTTTTCAATGTAAAAGTGTTACCTTTTTAACGTCTACACCCATACCGAAAGCCCCGATGGGCAGAGGTGGACAGACATATATACATATAAGGCGTAATTGTACGCCTTGGTTTTATAGAGACTCGCATTTGAAAACCCCTAAATCTTCAGTTTAGGGGATGAAAAATGCGGGGTAGCGCAGCTACCCTTGACTTTCCATGCACATCTATAAATACAACAACAGGTAAATAAACGTGAAATTCAAAAGTTTGCCTTTGTCTGCATGGCAAGGCGGAATGAACGTGTGCGAAACTGAGTTTAGCGTTTTTCCGAAAACGCTGATTATCAGCAATTCCGAGATTCTTAAAACTAGCTCGGAACTAATTCAAACTAGCTCGGAACTAATTTCGACTGGCTCGGAACTAATTTCGACTGGCTCGGAACTAATTCGAACAATCGCGGCGTAATTTTTGACGCCATTAACTTGGGATAATGTTTTCTGCATTCTTTCCTTCATAAGGTATGTTTCAATTACTATCGCTTGATTGTTAGGTTCAGCCCTTCGTGCAACATTATCGACGGTTGCACTACTATGGCGTCTGCTGACTTCTCACGACAAGCTTTACTCCACTTCTTTCGTAAAAAAACTATTTGAAGTGTCCGTGAGACCTCCTCGGATAAGGGCATTGTCTTTCCATCTTATACCCACTTCATTTACACCGACCGTTCCGAATAGCTATCGGGCTTTGGTTTGTTTGACAACCTTACCCACGGTCATATGCCTTATATGAAGTTTCTGTCCGTTAGGTCAGATGTTTGCCGCCGGCTTCTTTCAGATTCCACCTCACGATGAACACCCTTGCCTTTAGCTATGTAATTCTCGCTATTAGGGCTTACTCAGGACTTGCACCCGTTAGACAATGCTCGTGCCGAGCATACCAAAAAAGGTGCTGCGTCGCGAGAGATATTTACGACGCAGCACCTTGCTATGTGTCTGTTTTCAGTTGCCGGGACTGAATGAACAATTTAATTATTTCACAACCTTCATGGTTTTGCCTGATTTCATCTTAAGAATCAACACTCCCTTGTCTGACATTGAGCAACGTTGACCATTGATAGAATAAACGGCTTCAACTTCGTCTTCTGCCACTTCTGCTTGATTGATACCTGTCGAAGCACCTTCTTGTATATTCCAAAAATAACACCAAGGTTCAACTTTACTATAAACTTCAGTAGTTCCAACAGGAATGTATAAATTAATGTTTGCATATTGTGCTTCAGTAAAGGCTTTACAGGTAGGAGGCGTAGCACAAAGTAACGTAATGGTTTCAACGTCTTCGCTTGCCAACCAATCTAACTGAGTAACATTCTCGCCAATTGTATATTCTTTTACATTTCTAATTACCCATAAACTTTCAAGATAATATCCAGGTGTATGTCCAATATTACGACCGATGTATAATTTATCTAATTTCACTTTAAGTATTTACAACCGATTATTACTCAATATTTTATAGATAATAAGTCAGAAATATTTTGGTTGTTCTATGGTTATAAATACAACCATAAAAAAGGATTAGTTGTGCCTAAACGTAAAACAGTTGTAGTATCCTTAATTTCCACAGATTTGAGATTATCGCAAGACTTAAAACAATCAGATTCAATAGTTTCAACACTAGTAGGAATAATTAGTTTTGTAATACCATCGCAATTAGAAAATGCAGAATTTCCTAAAGTTTTAACTCCGTTCTCAAAATTAAGTTCTACAATATTTATACAAAAACAAAAAAGCTTCTGTATCAATTAACTCTATATTTTTAGGAATATTCAAAGATGTTAATCCTGTGCATTTTTCAAATGCAGAATTTCCAATACTTTTGATTTTACCACTCAAGGAAATCGCTTTTAAACTTGAACAACCATAAAATGACAAATCTCCTATTGTTTCAATATTTGAACCCAAAACAATAGAGGTAAGTTCATTGCAATTGTAAAAAGCTTGTTCACCAATTGCTATAACTTTTAAAGTCTTGCCTTTGTAATCAATAGTGCTTGGGATTGTGATGTCGCCAATGTAATCTTCTCTTTCATAGAAGTTAATTTCATCTTTATACGTTACCTCAACAGTCTTGTCCGTACTCGACAAAATGTTGTAGTAAATTCCGTTTGATTCGAAGTCATAGGCCTTAGCTATCAAAGCCGACATGAAAGCGAAAAGTAAAGTTGTAAAAAATCGCATTGTTTGTAATGATTTTTACCCATAGTTCCAAAGGGGCATTATTAGTATTGAAAGAACGTGGAACTTTCATCACATTTATAGCATTTTGTAAATATGCTAATAAAAATCATTGCCTATATAAAGCAAAGACACCATTATACAGCATACTGAAACAAATTTGAGATGAATCGTTCTTATGATGTTTGACTTATACTTAACAGAAAAAAAGATTATTTGTCTGCTGAAATTACTTCTACAATTATTCAATTGCAAAATTACCATA
>FR901764.1:3880-6811 GCA_000437675.1 Prevotella sp. CAG:891 | reverse complement strand
CGTGTTGTGCTCCTCAATGAGTTTGAGCAACGATTCCGACTGCGCTTCGGCTTGAAGCGGAAACAGGCAGGCTGCGGCAGCAAACATATATAATAGTTTTGATATATTCATAACATAAAGAATGTGTGGTGAATTAAATGGTGCTTGACGAATCAGCCTGTCCGTCTGCAGGTTCAGCAGCAACAGCCACCGGTTGGGCAGCCGTCGGTATCGGGGCAATGATGGGAATGACCACGAGGTTGAGCAACGTGCTCGTTACCAAACCGCCCAACATGACTTGGGCCATCGGGCTCTGAATTTCATTACCCGGCAAAGTACTGCCCAAAGCCAGGGGAATCAGGGCCAGGGCCGACGACAGGGCGGTCATGATGATGGGCAACAAACGGTCGAGCGAGCCTTGACGGATTACTTCGCTGCGGCTGAGTCCGCTGTGGGCCAACTCGTTGTAACGGTCAACCAGCAACATACCGCCACGCGTGGCAATGCCGAACAGCGAAATGAAACCGATGATGGCCGGAATACTCAGTACGCCACCGGTCGACACCAGTGCCAGCACACCGCCGATGAGGGCGAGGGGCAGATTGCACATCACCACAAGGGCTTGCTTCCACGAACGGAACTGCAAATAAAGCAACAGCAAAATCACGATGATACTGATGATCGAAAGGCCCAACAGCATACGCGAAGCAGCCGATTCACTTTCGAACTGTCCGCCATATTCTATGTGGTAATCCTCGGGCAGGGTGATTTCGCGCTCAATGATTTCGCGCATATCGGTAACTACCGAACGCATGTCGCGCCCGGCCACATTGGCCGAAACCACGAGTTTTCGCTGGGCATTTTCGCGGCTGATGGTGTTGGGACCGGCTGTCGAAACCACTTCGGCCACTTCAGCCAGGGGCACCTTGCGTCCGTCGCTCGTGTCGATGAGCAAACCGCGAATGCGGTCGATAGTGGCAATGTCATTGTCGGCCATGCGCACCGTGAGGTCGAACGTCTTGATGCCGTCTTGCACCTGGCTCACCACTTCACCGCCCAAGGCTGCATTCACATATTGCGCAAAGTCGGGCAAGGTGATGCCATACTGTGCCAACAGCGTGCGGCGCGGCTTGATAACGAGCTGCGGACGCTCAATTTGCTGTTCGACGTTCAAGTCCGTCACGCCCTCTACGCCCTTAGTGGCATTTTGTATCTGCACGCCCAAGCTGTGAAGCTGCGAAAGGTCGGGACCAAAAATCTTGATGGCAATGCCTGCCTTCGTACCCGACAGCATAGCGTCGATACGGTGCGAAATGGGCTGACCAATTTCGATGCTCACACCCGGCAGGGTGCTCAGACGGTGGCGCAGGTCGGCCATCACCTCGTCCTTGCTGCGTTCCTTGAGTTCGTAGGGCACCTCCATTTCGCTGGTGTTCACGCCCAATGCGTGTTCGTCGAGTTCGGCACGGCCTGTTTTCCGGGCCACAGCCTTGACTTCGGGCACCTGCATAATGAGTTTTTCGGCTTGTGCGCCAATGCGGTTACTCTCGGCAAACGATACACCGGGCAGGGTGCTGACGTTGATGGTAAACGAACCTTCGTTGAACGGCGGCAGGAACGAACGGCCCAGCGTGAAGAAGAGGGCCAGCGTAACCACTACCAGTACGCCCGTAACGGCCAGTATGCCGCGCGATGCCTTACCGGTGGCCCAGCTGAGCATGTGCAGGTAGCCTTGCTTCATGGCGGTTACCCAGCGGGGTTCCTTGCTGATAGCATTGTTCAGTTTGCCGGCAGGATTTTTCAACAGATAGCTGCAAAGCACAGGGGTGAGCGTAAGGGCCACGAGGGTCGAGGCAAACAGCGATACGATGAAACTTACGCCCAACGGTGCCAGCATGCGGCCTTCGAGTCCGGACAGGAAGAAGAGGGGAATGAAGCTGACCACAATGATGAGCGTGGAGTTGAGAATGGGCATGCGCACCTCGCGCGAGGCGTTGAAGATTACCTCCATCTTCGACTTGCGCTCCTCAGGGGGAAGCAGGGCATTGAGGCGGAGGTTCTTGAACACATTTTCCACATCGACAATAGCATCGTCGACCAACGAACCAATGGCAATGGCCATACCGCCGATACTCATGGTGTTGATGGTCAGCCCCATGAGCTTGAGCACAAGAATGGTAACGAGCAGCGATATAGGAATGGTAACAAGCGAAATGAGCGTGGTGCGACCGTTCATCAGGAAGATGAAAAGCACAAGTACCACA
The DNA here is from genome assembly GCA_000437675.1 of Prevotella sp. CAG:891. Classification (GTDB taxonomy): domain Bacteria; phylum Bacteroidota; class Bacteroidia; order Bacteroidales; family Bacteroidaceae; genus Alloprevotella. The sequence continues at coordinate 4,568 of FR901764.1, read as the reverse complement.
AAGATACCGCCTTCGATGAGCGATTGGCGGATGTTCGAGATGGAAGCGTCGATAAAGTCCTGCTGACGGTAAAGGTGTGTATCAACTTTTACGTCCTTGGGCAGCGAGGCTTTGAGGTCGGCCATGGCAGCATCGAGTTTTTCAGTGAGTTCGAGCGTACTGGTCGAGGGTTGCTTGGTAATGGTGAGCAGCACAGCCGGCTTTCCCGAAACTGAGGCCATGCCCATACGCGGACTTTTACAACCCATAGTCACGTTGGCCACATCAGCCAGCACAATGGGTTCGCCCTGCGGAGTGGTTTTTACCACGGCACGTCCCATTTCGAGCGTGTCGGTGGTGGTGAGCACACCGCGCACAATGTATTCGTTGCCGCTTTCGTAAAGCACACCGCCGGCAGCATTGCGGTTCATATTGCGTGCTGCATTCAGCACTTCGTTGAGGGTCACACCGTAGTGGCGCATACGGTCGGGGAGCATACGTACCTGGTATTCCATGAGGTCGCCGCCCATCACCGTAACCTGGGCCACACCGCCCGTCGAAAGCAGACGCGGACGCACGGTCCAGTCGGCCAGGGTGCGCAGGTCGCCGGGCGAGGTGGAGTCGGCCGTAAGACCCACAAACATCACTTCGCCCATAATGCTCGACTGAGGGCCGAGCGTCGGACTGCCCACACCGTCGGGCAAGGCGC
>FR901764.1:2658-3870 GCA_000437675.1 Prevotella sp. CAG:891 | reverse complement strand
CTGCCCACACCGTCGGGCAGAGCGTCGCCGATGGTAGCCAGTTTTTCGGAAACTATTTGTCGGTCGCGGTAAATGTCGGTTCCCCAGTCAAATTCCACCCATACCACTGAGAAGCCGGTGGTCGACGATGAACGTACGCGGCGCACGTCGGTGGCACCGTTGACGGCGGTTTCGATGGGGAAAGTAACCAGACGTTCCACTTCCTCGGACGCCATGCCCTGGGCCTCGGTCATTACAACGACGGTCGGGGCGTTGAGATCGGGAAACACGTCCACTTCCATACGCCAGGCCGTCCATGAGCCCACAATCAGCAGCAGGGCTGTGAAGAACAGCACAACGGGCCGGTTGCGAAGCGAAAAGGATATGATTTTATTCAGCATGATTCTTCGTGTTTAGGATTTTGTGTAAAAAATGCGTCTGGGATTAGTGCGAGTGTCCTTCGGGTATTACGGTAGCGTTGGCTGCCAGTCGCACTTGCGTTGCGCCCTTTGTCACCACGGGGTCGCCGGCTTTCAGGCCTTGGGTAATTTCGGTACGCACTCCATCGGTGGCACCGAGTTTCACCTCTTGTTTGCGGTAAGCGTCGGGATGAATTTGCAGATACACAAAGTAGAGTCCCTGTGCCTCGGTAATGGCTTCGTTGGGCACGGCCAGCACGCCCTGACGGGTGGCACCTTTCAGGAACACCTGAGCCAAACTGCCGGGCACAATGTTTCCACGGTTGTTAAACTCAAAAGTAACAGGCACAAAGAATGAAGAATCGTTGCTCGATTTGCCCTTCGACACCAAACGTCCGCCCAACTCGCTCAAAGCGTAGGTGCGATTTGTTTCCTCGTAAGCCATGCGGAAGTTGGCTGTGGTGATGTTGGGCAACAGCGTATAATAGCGTTCGGGCACATCGGCACGGAGCTGCAAGCGGTTGTTTTGCGTGACAGTGGCAAGAGGCTGTCCGGCCGACACATAGTCGCCGGGTTTCACCATCACGTTCTTCACATATCCGTTCATGTTTGCGCCCACAGTGCGAGTTTGCGATGCGCCGCCCAAACTTTTGGCAGTGGTTTGTGCGGTGGCAAAGCGCAGACGGGCATCTTCGAGTTCGCGCGCCGAGATGATTTGGTCTTTGGCCAAACGTTCAGCACGGTCGAGTGCGGTGCGTGCGGCCTGAAGTTCGGCTTGCGGGGGAGCGGGGAGAGTGGCAGCGGGCCGGCGGTG
>FR901764.1:0-2628 GCA_000437675.1 Prevotella sp. CAG:891 | reverse complement strand
TGGCTGCGCTGATGCGGAACAGGGGCTGACCGTTGCGCACGGACATACCGTCGGTAAGTTCGCCCGTAGCAAAACTGATAACGCCGGCCATGGTGGCAGACACGGTGGCTTCGGCACCGGGTGCGGGCAATACGCGTCCGCTCACTTCGACTACTTCGGCAAATTCCGAAGCCTGCAATTTCGTGACTTGCAAACCGGCTGCTTTGGCTTGTTCGGGGCTGAAGCTGATTTCGTCGGCTCCGTGTTCATGTCCGTGTTCGTCAGCGTGTCCGTGTTCGTCAGCGTGTTCATCGTGGTTGTGTGCCGAATGGCATGCAGTGAAGAGCATAGCCTGCAAGCAAGCCATGCTTATAATAAGGAATCGTTTCATTGTAAACTTTTTAAAAAAGGAAATAAGGAATGCGGTCGGCATCTACACAAAGTGATGCCGACAAATTAAAATAAAAAGGACGAACCAAGTCTGAAGGACTAAAAGTCTGCAAGTTACGGAACTGCAGAAAATGAAAATATGCAGAAATACAGATATGCAGGACTGCAAATATTATAAATATGCGTATCAGGCTCGGTTGTCAAACCACGATGAAGGGGGCCCCCGCCGGGGCTGATGTTTGCCTTCGCGGCAAATGGCATGTACAAATTGGGCTACCCAACTACGGGGTTCGAGCCAAACAAAAGCCGGTTCGGGCAATAAACTGCCAAAAAGCACCGGCAATAATAAATGGGCCGAAGCAAGGTCATGCGCATCATAGCGCTGCCCCATCACTTTGACCACGGGCATTTTCAGCGAACAATGTCCGCTGTTACCACCCTCGTTTCCGCTTGAACTTCCGTTGTGTCTGCCGTGAGTGTGTTGGCAGTCGTCGTGTCGGGCTGGTTCGTGCGGTACAACCGGGGCGTCGCAGAATTCAAGGGTCACGCAAGCCACCCCATCAGCGTGATGATGATGGGGCACGAGCATAGCCACCAATATCAAACTGATAGCTACCCAAATTCTGAATAAGTGCCGGGGTTGCGTCATGCGTTATATATCAAAAAAACACGATTCAACGTGTAGTCATTATCCTATTATTGAGCCAATCTGCTCATATTTTCTGCAAAAATAATAGTTTCTTTTAGCAACCTGGTTGCAAACATGTCATTTTTATCGGATTTTAGCGTAAATATCCCATAAAGAGGGTATACTGGCAACGCAACTTAAATTTGTATCCACACGGGTTATGCGCAATTCGATTTCAACAAGTTAGAAGAGGCTCAGCCGCAAAAACATGTGGTACAATTCAACAAAGTATCCCGGGTTTCAGACAGGCCTACCTGCCCTACTTTCTGTTGTAACAAAATGTCAAAGAACGCTGAATGAATAAATAAGGAATATTGTTTTTTCATCCGTTTAGGCTGACGTACAGTTTAACCGTACTGTCGCGCAGCCTTTATATGGTTGATGCAAAGATACAACGCGAACACTCCGAAATCCAAACTTTTTGACCGCCTAATATCGCACCTCGAAAGTTTTCCACACCTCCGAATGGGCATTCAGCCCTTTATCTACGGGCATTCCGGTGCGTTTTCCACACACGAAAAAAATGAAATCGGGATATTCCTTCAACTATTTCCAATGTTCAATATGTACGCAGCGCGTGTATTTTCCCCATGCTATTTCAAAAAAGCTCTTGAAAACTTACACAAATCAGTGCTGAGTACCCAGCTAAGCACTGCGCTACTTGTAATGTGTATCTCTGACCAAATCGGTTTAAATATTAAGTTTTTGCTTCATACACCTTACAAAACAAAAAGATAACACACCAAAACGAAAAAAAATAACGATTTCTCGTAAAAAAGTTGCGAATATGTTTGGTACTTTCAAACAAAGTTCGTACTTTTGCATCGCTTTCAAGAACGAAAGATACCGATGGTGCTTATAGTTCAGTTGGTTAGAGCGTCAGATTGTGGTTCTGAATGTCGTGGGTTCGAATCCCACTAAGCACCCAACGAGGAGTGAACATCCATAATGTTCACTCTTTTTTGTTATCTGCCTACGACGGGCAAACGCTTCCTTCAATGCTCGTCACGAAAAACGGAATGTGGTTCAACCGCATTCCGTTTTAATTTTATTGTCTTAGCCTAAAAAAAGGAATGGGATCTAAGAGATGTTGCGGATAAGAAATTCTTCCTTTTCCGCATAGCAAATTTATATGGCTATCCCCACTAAAAATCTACTGAGCCCTTTTAATATAATCTGTAAAAATAACGCATAAAAAAAAGGAACACAACCAAGCATATTGCTCATTGCATTCCTTTTGTGTTGGGGTATCCGGACTCGAACCAGAAAAGGCAGGACCAGAATCTGCAGTGTTACCATTACACCATACCCCAATGTCTAAAATTGACGGGCGTATTCTGTTGTTTCTTGAATACGGCTGCAAAATTAAGGCTTTCTATTGAACCTTCCAAATTTTCAGTCCATTTTTTTCAAAAAAATCAATTATTTCTTGTTCATCGGGTAGTTTCCTTCGCATTGTCAGGCTATTTGCCGGTTGGCAAACCACTTTTAGGGGGCAAACCGCTTGATATTGGATTTTTAAAGCTAATTTTGCGTTAAGTAGGTGTTCAAAATTATTTTTACATTTGAAT